>CAYOGG010000090.1:0-5655 GCA_964403455.1 uncultured Bacteroidaceae bacterium
ATAACAAGCGGAATGGGTAAAGCCGGCCAGATTGCAATGAATATGGCCACGACATTCAGTTCGACCGGTACTCCGGCAGTATTCTTACACCCCAGCGAAGCTCAACACGGAGATCTGGGAGTACTCCAAAAGAACGATCTTTTTCTGCTGATTTCCAATTCCGGAAAGACCAGAGAAATATTGGAACTGATTGACCTAAGTAGGACTTTGGATCCCACACTAAATTTCATAGCCATTACAGGTAATCCCGATAGTCAATTAGTAAAGGAGGTGAATATTTGTCTCACCACCGGTCGTCCGAAAGAGGTTTGTGCTCTTGGACTTGCACCTACTACAAGTACGACCGTAATGACAGTAATAGGTGATATATTAGTCGTAGAAACAATGAAACAAATAGGTTTCACAGTAGAAGATTTCAACAAACGTCATCACGGCGGATATTTGGGACAACGTTCTAAAAGATTGTTATGAATAAGGTCTTCGGAATAGGCGAAACGGTTTATGATATAATTTTCCGGAATGATCAGCCGGTTGCTGCCGTACCGGGAGGTTCAGTATTCAACGGACTTATCACATTGGGAAGACTCGGAGTAGATTGCAGCCTTATAAGTGAAGTCGGGGATGACCACGTAGGTCAGACCATCATAAAATTCATGGAGACTAACAGAGTCGGAACTGAGTTTTTATCATGTGCAAAGGAAAAAAAAACATCCATATCGCTGGCCTACCTAGATGAAAACAATGATGCTCATTACAGTTTCTATAAAGACTATCAGAACATTCACTTAGAATTTGAGATGCCGGACATACATGAGAATGATGTTGTTATGTTCGGCTCTTTTTATGCCCTTAACCCGATCTTACGTCCTCAGGTACATAATTTTCTATCATACGCAAAAAAATGCGGAGCCATACTTTACTATGACCTGAACTTCCGTAACAATCATAAAGCCGAAGCGATAGAACTACAGGATACCATCATAGAGAACTACGAGCTTGCCGATATAGTTCGCGGAAGTCATGAAGATTTTGAAACATTATATGATATTGCCGATGCGGATTGTGTATACAGCGAAAAAATAAAATGTCACTGTAAACATTTCATTTATACTTGCGGTTCAAACGGAGTGGAACTTAGAGATGGGGAGAACAAATATCTCTTCCCTTCAAAAGAGATCAAGCCGATAAGTACTGTAGGTGCAGGAGACAACTTCAATGCAGGAATAGTCTTCGGTTTGATAAAAGGGGAAATCACACATGATTATCTATGTTCAATGAACAAAGATAAATGGAATGAATTAATCGAATTCGGAATAGAATTCGGTACTGAAGTATGTAAAGGTCTAAGCAATTACATTAGTTTGGAATTTGCAGACCGATACAAGATAAAATAATCGTTGTAATGAAAGATTCGTTTAAGACAATTGCAAAATCTCCATTTTTCACTCTGCTGAGAAACATTATAATTGTTTACATCTGCTTTTTTGTTTGCAGGATTGCTTTTATTCTCCAAAACTGGAGCCTTTACTCAGGCTTCGTTACTCCGCAGCTAATAAAATCCATGTTTATAGGAAGCCTAAGATTCGATACTGCGGCTATCGCATATTTATGTTCATTATATCTGATTCTTGCTTCCATCCCATTACATTTCAAAGAAAAAGAGACATATTACAGAATCCTTAAATGGTTGCTGATCCTCTGTTGTATGGCAGGTATTGTCATGAATCTGATAGATACCGTATATTATAAATACTCCGGCTGTAGAACCACCATGGCTGTCTTTTCCGAGTTTCGCAATGAGAATAACATAGGTTCTATATTCATCAAGGAATCAATAAATTCATGGTATTTGGTAGTATTGGCAATTGCTATTTTGATATTTCTTATATGGCAAATAAAAGTACCGAGGATTATCAAATTCAATAATCTTCTCATTTACTACATTGCTAAGACTTTCTATTTTTTGATTGTCGGAGTTTTAGCCATAGTCGGTATGCGTGGCGGATGGACGACAAACCGGCCTATCACACTTAGTAACGCAAATCAATATGTAAATAGACCGGCCGAGGCCGCAGCAGTATTGAATACTCCATTCTGCTTTATTAGGACTCTGGGGCAAAAAACGATGGAAATTCCTCATTATTACAGTGAGGAGGAGCTTGACAAACGTTTTTCTGCCGTTATTATACCTGATAATACCGCATCATTCAGAAAGAAGAATGTAGTAATATTAATATTGGAAGGTTTCAGTTCGGAATATTTCGGTAGCCTGAATAAAGACATTCCCGGTTATCAGACTTATACTCCTTTTTTAGATTCACTTATTGAAGAGAGCCTGACATTCGAATACTCTTTTGCCAATGGAAAGAAGAGTATTGATGCCATGCCTTCAATATTATCGAGTATCCCGATGATGGTAGAGAATTTTTTTCTCATACCGGCATCTGTAAGCGAAGTAAGCGGAATTGCTGAGGAACTTGATTCAAAAGGTTATTATTCCGCGTTTTTTCACGGAGCCGAAAACAGCTCCATGGGATTCAGATCATATTCACGTACCATAGGTTACAAAGACTATTTCGGAATGACGGAGTTTGATAATGAACCGAAATTCGGTGGTCATAGTAAATATGACGGATATTGGGGTATTTGGGATGAAGAGTTTCTTCAGTTCTATTGCGACAAGATGAATTCGTTTAAACAACCTTTTGTAACTACCGCATTCACCGTTACTTCGCATCATCCTTATTCTATTCCCGATAGATACGAATCTGTATTTCCAAAAGACGAAAAGCCGATGCACAGATGTATTCGGTACTCGGATTATTCAATTCGAAAATTCTTTGAAAGTGCTAAAAAACAGGAGTGGTACAAGAATACTTTGTTTGTTCTTACGGCAGATCACACACACACTTCAGGTCAGCCGGAATATCAGAACGATTTGGGTCTCTTCAAAGTTCCCATATTATTCTTTGATCCATCAGGAGAGATAAAAGGCCATAGAAAAGGCATAGCACAGCAGATTGATATTCTCCCCACTATATTAGGGTATTTGGGTTATGACAGACACTTTGTGGGATTTGGTCAGAATTTGTTGAAAACTCCGAATGATGATACTTTTGCGATAAACTACACATCGGGAATTTTTCAATATGAGAAAGGAGATTATCTGTTACAGTTCGATGGAAAGGATGTCACCGGAATGTACAATTTCAAACAAGATGTCTATCTGAAAAACAATCTCAAAGACAAATTTCCCGAGCTACAAGACCAATATGAAGCAGAACTAAAGGCGATAATCCAACAGTACATGGAACATATGCACAATAAACCTTTAGTAATAAGATAATTCGATTCTCTAGAATTATCAGAATCTGTACGAATATATTTTGTAGAAATTCAAAACAGCTTCCAAAACAGCTTCTTATAATTGTTGCATATCGTTGAGACGTTTATAATAGCCGTCCATTGCTAACAATTCCTCATGTGTTCCGCGTTCCACAATACGTCCTTCATGAACAACACAAATCTCATCGGCACTCTTGATAGTAGACAATCTATGAGCGATGGCTATTGTTGTACGGTCCTTCATAAGACGTTCCACGGCCTCCTGGACCAAACGCTCCGATTCGGTATCCAAAGCACTGGTAGCCTCATCAAGAATCAGAATAGGAGGATTTTTCAATATGGCACGTGCTATACTTACACGCTGGCGCTGTCCACCTGACAGCATACAACCTCTATCGCCTATGTTTGTATCGTACCCGTTCTCTGACTCCATAATGAATTCGTGAGCATTGGCAATCTTTGCAGCCGCTATCACCTGCTCTTTTGTAGCACCGTCCACACCGAACGTTATGTTGTTATAAAAAGTATCATTGAATAATATTGCCTCTTGATTCACGTTTCCCATAATCGATCTTAATGAACGAATAGGAATATCCTTAATATTAACACCATCTATCAATATATTTCCCTTAGTCGGATCGTAGAATCTTGGCAATAAATCCACTAACGTTGACTTTCCCGAACCTGACTGCCCAACGAGAGCGATAGTCTTTCCGTGAGGTATCTCCAAATTGATATTTTTCAGTACCTCTTTATCCTTCTCATAAGCAAACGAGACTTCACAATATTCAATCTTATCAGTAAACCCATTAAAATCTTTCGGTGTAACAGGCTCCAGAATAGTATTCTCAGCCAAAAGAATCTTATCAATACGTTCTACGGATGCCATACCTTTTGGTATAGCATAGCTTGCTTTTGCAAAGTCTTTGATCGGGTTGATAACACTATATAATATTGTCAGATAATAGATAAACATTGAGGCGGTGATAGGACTATTGTTACCCAAAATGAGAGAACCTCCATACCATAAGACGAGTGCTATCAATGCAGTTCCCATAAATTCGCTTAATGGATGAGCCAATGCTTGACGCATACTGACCTTGTTTGTAGCAGTCCTAAGCTGTTCACTACTGCGAACAAATCTATCAGACATCTTTTTCTCTGCAAGAAATGCTTTTATTATCCTTAATCCGCCGAGAGTTTCTTCTAATTGAGACATAGTATCACTCCAGCGAGACTGAACGTCTAGAGAATTTTGTTTTAACTTCCTGCCCACCACACCCATGATCCAAACTAATCCTGGTACCACAACGAGAGTAAACACCGTTAACTGCCAACTTAAACAAATAAGAGTTACCATGTATATGATAATCAATATCGGGTTTTTTATCATCATATCAAGTGAACTGGTAATAGAAGTCTCAATTTCAGAGACATCGCCACTCATTCTGGTAATAATATCGCCCTTTCTTTCCTTAGAAAAGAATGCCATAGGAAGACTTAAAACCTTATTATAAATCTTGACGCGAATATCGCGAACCACACCTGTACGTAGTGGTACCATGACAGCAGTTGAAGCATAGTAGCACCCTGTCTTGAAAAGTGTCATTACTACAAGTATCAAACCCAAAATCAAAAGAGTATTTGCAGCTCCATATTTTTCAATAAAGTCTGTAAGATAATAATAGAAATTATTCGAAAGAATTTTGAATAATCCATCAGTATGTAAAATTCCCAAAAAGCCATCACCCTTAGGCATTTCCATTAACACATAAACCTTATTGTCCAATTTGAATAAAATATTCAATATGGGTATTATCAATGCAAAAGAAAAGACATTCAGTAACGCAGATAAAATGTTATACACAACGGAAAGGGTTAAATTTCTCCTATAAGGTCTAACAAAACGCCCAAGAAAACTAAAGAGATCCTTCATATATTATTGTTTTATTCCGCGAAGATAGAAATAAAGACCCATATAAAATAGTCTGATATGCCTCAAAAACTCATAAATACTATCATTCACACTATCTTTCACCTAATTAAACGATAAAATTAGAACTACTTCTAAAATAATAATTGAAGATTATAGATAACTTTGCAGCATTAACCTAATGATGATAATCAGATGTTCAATCGCACCTCAAACCGCTTCCTCAAGGTTCTTTCCATGTTGGCGTTTGGATATTTATCTCTTCCTATAAACTCTCAGACATTGCGGTTTGATTTGGACTTTGACGGACTATTTGACAATAGGGAGTTCAAAGGTGACATGAAACCTCAGACGATTGACGGAATGCGTCTGACACC
>CAYOGG010000091.1:0-5533 GCA_964403455.1 uncultured Bacteroidaceae bacterium
GCCGTCTTTTTGAGGAAGCATCCAAAGGTCAAACTTTGGGTGCTTCTTTGTTGTTGTTACTATGTAGATAACCATGCTGATTACCATTACACCTGAAAAAATAAGCCGTTAAAAATATTGATGTATAATATTTTTTTACTTTTTATTCTTTTGATAGCTTCGTTTAGTAGGTAAATTGCTTTGTTTTTTGTTACCTTTGCACCAAAATTTCAGTGATTGTGATTAATAGAGATTTTTCACAGATAAAACTTTGATAATCAATAAATTTATATATGAATAGTAAGATTCAGGAACTGACGGACATCATTTATAATGAAGGTGTAGTTAAGGGTCAAGAAGAAGCGGAAAAAGTATTGGCTGAAGCAAATCGGAAGGCAGAAAAAATAGTTAATGATGCTAAAGTTGAGGCTGATACTATTATTGCATCTGCAAAGAAATCTGCAGTAGAAGTCTCTGAAAACACAACTAAAGAATTGAAATTATATGCATCTCAATCATTGAATGCTTTAAAATCGGAGATTGCAACGGTTGTTACTAACAAGATTATTGATGATTCTGTTTCTAATTTTGTATGTGATAAGGATTTTTTTAATCTGTTTATTCTGAATATGGCAGCTGAATGGGTTAAGAAGGAGAAAATTGTTATATCATCTGCTGATGCTGAAGAATTGAAAAAATTCTTCCTTTCAAAAGCTAAAGATCTATTGGATAATGGTGTTTCTATAGAACAAGTTAACGGATTAAAAACCAAATTCACAATATCTCCTGCTGATGGCTCTTATAAAGTAAATTTTGGAACGGAAGAATTTGAGAATTATTTTAAATCGTTCTTGCGTTCTTATATTGTAGAGACTCTTTTTTGATTCTTTTACTGATGAGTAATTATTACTTTCTGGTTGCCGGTTTAGCCGATATTTCCTTTGATGATGAGAGGATTAATACCTCTTTTGAAGTTTTCAAAGAGGAAATTTATCCGTTATTGACTGTTGATGACAAGAAACTGATTGATTTGATTTTTTATCAGTATGATCAGCATAGTTTATTGTCTTTGTTGAAGAGAAATGAAGATGATAAGCAAAATGCTAATGCTGATAAAGTTCTTTATGATAATAGAGGCCTTTTTACAGATGAAGAATTATTGGAATTGATTGTCAGTGTTAAGAGAGGTGATTCTGAAGTGTCAGAATATCCTAAATATATGTTTCAGTTTGTCTCAGAATATTTGAATGGGGAGATAGGCATTAACACATTATTCCCGGAAGACAGATTGAGCTTTCTTTTTTATGATTATGCATCTAAAGCAAATAACGAGTTTGTTAAGAATTGGTTTAGTTTTAATAAGGACTTGAATAATCTTTTGGCCGCTTTTACAGCACGCAGACATTCTTTGGCTACTGCAGGCTATGTTATAGGTGACGATGAAGTTGCAGAGGCATTGAAAAACTCAGGTTCAAGAGATTGGGGACTGTCTTCAACTGTTGATTTTTTCGAAGAACTTATGCAGATTGAAGAAGAAGATAATCTCACCGTTAGGGAAAAGAAAATAGATCAGTTGAAATGGCGTTGGTTGGATGAAAATTCATTTTTCAACTATTTTTCTATTGAGCGGATCTTTACTTTCATGATAAAATTGGAAATTGTAGATAGATGGATTAATTTGGATAAGGAGAGAGGACAACAATTGTTCCGTGCTCTTATTGAAGGATTGAAGAAGGAAGTCGAGGTTCCATCTGAATTTGAAAATAATTAAACAGTTAAATAAATGGCTACAAAAGGTATAGTAAGCGGTGTCATAGCAAATATGGTGACGCTTAAGGTTGACGGACCTGTTGCCCAGAATGAAATTTGTTTCATAGAGACTGGAGGTGATAGGTTGATGGCTGAAGTCATTAAGGTAATAGGTACTAACGTATATGTGCAGGTATTTGAAAGTACCAGAGGACTTACGGTAGGAGCCACTGCCGAATTTTCAGGACATATGTTAGAAGTTACGTTAGGGCCGGGAATGCTTTCACACAACTTTGATGGTCTTCAGAATGATCTTGATAAAATGACAGGTGTGTTCTTAAAGCGTGGCGAATATACTTATCCGCTTGATAACGATAGAGAATGGCATTTTGTTCCAATTGTAAAAGTTGGAGATAATGTTATTTCATCTTCTTGGCTTGGAGAAGTTGAAGAGAATTTTCAGAAACTGAAGATTATGGCTCCGTTCCAGCTTGATGGAACTTATTCGATTAAGTCTGTTGTAGCTGAAGGTAATTATAAGATAATTGATACAATTGCGGTTCTTGTTAACGATAAAGGTGATGAGATTCAGGTTAATATGATTCAGAAGTGGCCTGTTAAGCTTGCTATGACAAATTATTCTGATAAACCGCGTCCATACAAGTTACTTGAAACAGGTGTTCGTTCTATTGATACATTGAATCCTATAGTTGAGGGTGGAACCGGTTTTATTCCGGGTCCTTTCGGTACAGGTAAGACTGTACTGCAGCATGCAATATCAAAACAAGCAGAAGCTGATATAGTAATTATAGCTGCATGCGGTGAGCGTGCTAATGAGGTTGTTGAAATATTTACTGAATTCCCGGAATTGGATGACCCGCATACAGGAAGAAAGTTAATGGAACGTACCATTATCATTGCAAATACCTCAAATATGCCTGTCGCTGCTCGTGAAGCATCAGTATATACGGCGATGTCTATTGCAGAATATTATCGTTCTATGGGTTTGAAGATACTTTTGATGGCCGATTCAACAAGCCGTTGGGCGCAGGCTCTTAGAGAGATGTCAAACAGAATGGAAGAGCTTCCCGGACCTGATGCTTTCCCAATGGATATTTCATCGATAATTGCCAATTTCTATGGTAGAGCAGGTTATGTATTATTGAATAATGGAACATCCGGTTCAATTACGTTTATCGGAACAGTATCTCCTGCAGGTGGAAACTTGAAAGAGCCTGTTACCGAGAATACCAAGAAGGTTGCTCGTTGTTTTTATGCATTGGAACAGGAACGTGCAGACAAAAAAAGATATCCGGCAATTAATCCTATTGATTCATATTCCAAGTATCTAGATTATCCTGAATTTGATGAATATATCAGTAAGCAGATTAACGGTGAATGGCTTGGTAAGGTCAATGAATTGAAGACTCGTCTACTTAGAGGAAAGGAGATCTCAGAACAGATTAATATATTAGGTGATGATGGTGTTCCCGTTGATTATCATGTAACATTCTGGAAATCCGAGTTGATTGACTTTATTGTCTTACAACAGGATGCTTTTGATGAGATTGATGCTGTAACTCCAATTGAAAGACAGGAATCTATCGTGAATAGAGTAATTGATATTTGTCGTACTGATTTCAAATTTGATAATTTTCTTGAGGTGATCGACTATTTTAAAAAAGTAATCAATATCTGTAAGCAAATGAATTATTCTGAATTCAAGTCTGATAAGTATAATAATTATAATGAAGAACTGAATCAATTGATTTCTGAACGTAAAATTGCATAAATTTGTTAGATATGACCACGAAAGCTTTTCAAAAGATATATACAAAGATTAGTCAGATAACTAAAGCTACCTGTTCGCTTAAGGCAACCGGAGTCGGTTATGATGAACTTGCAGTCATTGACGGCAGATTGGCTCAGGTTGTAAAAATAGAAGGAGATGAGGTTACTTTACAGGTTTTTCAGGGTACAAACGGTATCCCGACTAACGCTGAGGTTGTATTCATGGGTAAGGCTCCTTCTCTGAAAGTTAGTGAGCAGTTATCAGGACGCTTCTTTAATGCATACGGAGATCCTATTGATGGTGGCCCGCAGATTGATGGAACGGAAGTTGAGATTGGCGGTCCTTCGGTAAACCCGGTTAGGCGTAAACAACCTTCGGAATTGATAGCCACCGGAATAGCGGGTATTGACCTTAATAATACTCTGGTATCAGGTCAGAAGATTCCTTTTTTTGCAGACCCCGATCAACCTTTTAATCAGGTTATGGCAACTGTAGCCATGCGTGCCAAGGCTGATAAGATTATTTTGGGTGGTATGGGTATGACAAACGATGATTATCTATACTTCAAAAACGTATTCTCTAATGCAGGGGCCTTAGATAGAATTATCTGTTTTATGAATACAACGGAAAATCCTGCTGTAGAGCGCCTGCTTATTCCTGATATGTCTCTTACTGCTGCGGAATATTTTGCCGTTAAAAAGGATGAGAAGGTTTTGGTCCTATTAAGTGATATGACATCTTATGCTGATGCATTGGCTATTGTGTCAAACCGTATGGATCAGATTCCTTCAAAAGATTCTATGCCCGGTTCTCTGTATTCCGATTTGGCAAAAATATATGAAAAAGCTGTTCAATTCCCTTCAGGCGGCTCAATTACTATTATTGCAGTGACAACATTGTCTGGTGGTGATATTACACATGCTGTACCTGATAATACCGGCTATATCACTGAAGGTCAGTTATTTTTGAGAAAGGATAGCGATATCGGTAAAGTGGTAGTGGATCCATTCCGTTCTCTTTCTCGTCTGAAGCAGCTTGTTAATGGTAAGAAGACGAGAAAGGATCATCCTCAAGTTATGAATGCGGCAGTGCGTTTGTATTCTGATGCGGCAAATGCTAAGACTAAACTTGAGAACGGATTTGATTTGACTGATTATGATGAGCGTACATTGGCTTTTGCCAAGGATTATGCAAATCAATTATTGGCGATTGATGTTAATCTGGATACTACTGAAATGCTGGACGTGGCTTGGAATTTGTTTGCCAAGTATTTCAGACCGGATGAAGTGAACATTAAGGCAGAACTTGTTGAACAGTATTGGCCGAAAGACTAATAACTTTTTATGGCAATAAAATTTCAATATAATAAAACTTCACTTCAACAGCTTGAGAAACAACTTAAGGTGAGGGTCCGTACGCTTCCTATTATTCGTAGTAAGGAAAGTGCACTTCGTGTTGAGGTTAAGAAGTGCAAGGATGATCTTTTAAAACTGGAGGCAGAATTAGAACATAATATATCGCAATACGATTCTATGTTTGCTTTGTGGAATGAGTTTGATGCCGGTCTGGTGAAGGTTGTAGACGTTCATTTGAATGTAAAAAAGATTGCAGGTACACGAATACCGTTACTTGAAAAAGTGGATTTTGAAGTTTCTCCGTTTAGTATCTTCAGTTCACCTAAATGGTATTATGATGGAATAACTATCCTTCAGGAGTTAGCACATGTGGCTATTCTATGTGAATTTACAGCAGCAAAACTGAATTTATTGGAGAGGGCCAGAAAAAAGACTACACAAAAGGTTAACCTCTTTGAGAAGGTGCAGATTCCAGGATATGATGATGCAATTAGAAAGATAAAGCGTTTTATGGAAGATGAAGAGAATCTCTCAAAATCCAGCCAGAAGATTCTTAAAGCGCTTATTGAAAAAAGAGAAACTCAAGATGAAAAGGAGAGTGAGTTATGATTACTAAGATGAAAAAAATGACCTTCTTGGTCTATCGAAATAGCTACGT
>CAYOGG010000092.1:0-5527 GCA_964403455.1 uncultured Bacteroidaceae bacterium
CCGCCAGCAAGGAATAGTACGGAATAACCCTCGGGGATATCCAATATTTCTTTTATAAGAGCTACAGCTTCGTCTAAGACAGGCTGAAACTCTTTTGAACGATGGCTGATAGACAGAATAGATATACCACTTCCGGCAAAATCATAAACTGCCTGAGCTGACTTTTCAATCACTTCCTGAGGAAGAACTGCGGGACCTGCACAAAAATTATGCTTCATGATTCAATAACTAAATTAATTTTTTGTTGAATTGAGCGACAAAGGTACCCTCATTTTTTTATGAATACAACTTTTTTATGCAAAATCAATGACTGGATTTTTATTTCATTGCAGTTATTATGATTCTCAAAAATCAATATTTATAACACTTTGCAGAAATATCAACAGTATTTATATCATTATGTCAGAATTCAAAAAGGGCAAAATCTCTTTACCTTACAAAATGAAAGCAAGTTGAGCTTTTTCAAAATTTCAAAAAACTTTTCAACAGGTCCGGGAAAATCCGACAAAAAGAAGTGATATCATACTCTTTGGAAAAAATCTGATGACACAATCTAGAAACACCTATTATAACAGTCACTGTTTAAATGGGGAATTAATCATAAACGGTTACTCTATTTTTCACAACAACCCTGGTTTACACTTTATGTTATGTAGTTCAATAATTCTATGTCAGAAGGCACCAGAAAGCGGTTCACTCACCACAATAAATATAGTTTTCACCACATTGGCAATCTATTTAACCACATATGGGCTTTGTCTTGCATTTCTCTATAGTTATAGAGATAATTTTGCGTCAAATTAAATAATTTGTAGTGAAATGAAAATAATCGGAACAGGAAGTGCAGTCCCAGCCCTTGAGGTGAGCAATGACGACTTGGCAAAAATTGTCGATACCAATGATGAATGGATTGTTGCCAGAACAGGGATAAAGACACGTCGAATACTATCAGATGAAACATTAAGAGAACTTTCAACATCAGCTGCAGAAAGAGCTTTGGAAAATGCCGGTATTAAGTCAAGGGAACTGGACTATATAATATGCTCTAATACAGCAAGCGAATATGTAACACCGGGACTGAGCAGTCTGGTTCATAGCGATATTGATGCCAGTTGTCCATGTCTGAATATCAACGCAGCATGCACAGGATTCATCTACGCCATGCAGATAGCTCAATCGTTCATAGACAGTGGCGTTGCTGAAACCATTATGGTAATATGCGCTGAGGAGCCTACCAGGATAGTTGACTGGAGTGATCGCTCAACATGCGTTTTATTCGGTGACGGAGCCGGAGCGGTTATAGTACAGAAAGGTGGAGAAGAGACTCATATCATAACAAGAAATGTCAGTCTTTGCGATGTTCTTTATTATCGTAACAATATGGAGCCTACACCTTTTGAAAAGAGGGAGAAAGAGAAAAGCCCATTGGTGATGAAAGGTCAGGAAGTATTCAAAAGCGCAGTGACATCTGCCGTGAAGGATATAAATTTCACTCTCGATAAAGCCGGAATAAAAAAAGAAGATGTGGCATTCTACATTTTACATCAGGCAAACATGAGAATCATTGAATCAATTTCCAAAATGACTCGTCTGGATAGCAGCAAATTCCCGCACGACATAGAAAAAAGAGGAAACACATCTTCAGCCAGCATTCCTATTTTACTGGATGAGATTAACAGAGAAGGTAGAATCAAAAAAGGCGATAAGATAGTTTTCAACGCTTTTGGAGCGGGATTCACATCGGGTGTCTGTCTCATTGAATGGTAATAAGAAACAAACTAAACTATATAATATGGAACATAGAGTAGCCGTAACAGGTATGGGTATTATTTCTCCTATTGGAAATAATATAAATGAGTTTTGGAATAATCTGAAAAATGGTGTTTGCGGTATTGATTATATCAAAGGCTGGGATGATTTTGATCTTCCTGTAAAGATAGCAGGTCAGGTGAAGGAGTTTAACCCTGAAGATTTTGAAATAGAGAAATCTACTGCACGTAAAGCTGACCGTTTCACTCTTTTCGCTATTGCAGCGGCATACCAGGCCATGAAGGATTCCGGTTTGATAAGCGGAACAAATGTTGACCCAGATCGTCTTGGTGTATATATCGGCTCCGGAATCGGTGGGATGACTACCTTTGTAAATGAGAGTAAAAAGCTGTATGAGGAAGGTGTAACCCGTATTTCTCCACTTTTTATTCCTATGATGATTTCCAATATGGCATCAGGCGAGGTGGCTATTAAGTACAATGCTCAGGGTGTTTGTCTCCCAATCGTTACAGCATGTGCTACCGGTACTCACTCAATTGGAGAGGCTTTCCGCGCCATCAAGCATGGATATGCTGATGCAATGATTGCAGGTGGTACTGAAGCCGCTGTACATCCTCTTGCTATTGGTGGTTTCAATAACAGTAAGGCGCTGTCCAGGGCTACAGATCCTAAACGTGCCTCTCTACCATTCAATGCTAACAGAGAAGGTTTTGTCATGGGAGAAGGAGCAGGTGTAGTGGTTCTGGAAGATTATGACAGAGCTGTTGCACGCGGAGCCAAGATATATGCTGAAATGTGCGGTTACGGAAACAGTTGTGATGCTTATCACTATACTGCTCCAAGACCTGACGGCAGCACTGCAGCAAGAGCCCTTTCACTGGCTCTGAAAGAGGCCGGTTTTTCGGAAGAGAAGGATTCGCTTTACATCAATGCGCATGGTACAGGAACGCCTCTTAATGATGCGTCTGAGACTACTGCCATCAAAATCGCATTAGGAGAATCAGCTGCTCACAAGGCATTGGTCAGCTCAACCAAATCTATGACCGGTCATATGCTGGGTGCAGCAGGCGGAGCTGAATGTATCGCCTGTGTTCTGGCTTTGGCAAATGGTGAGGTTCCTCCTACAATCGGACTTGATCAGCAGGATACTGTCTGCGACCTGGATTGTGTTCCAAACAAATCACGTAAGGCAAACCTTACAATAGCCATATCTAACTCTCTGGGATTCGGTGGCCATAATAGTTGTATCGCTTTAAGGAAAATATAATTGACAAGAAAGAAATAATGAACAAGGAAGAGATTAAGAAGATTCTCCCGCATCGTGAACCCATGCTGTTGGTTGACAGCATGGAAAAAGAGGGAGAATACGTAAATGCTTATTATCATGTCACAGGAGAGGAATATTTCCTGAAAGGTCACTATCCTAATAATCCGGTCGTTCCGGGTGTGATATTGTGTGAGATTATGGGACAATCCAGCGCACTGCTTGTTCAGGATCTTTTAGAGGGTCGTACACCCTACTATACCGGCCTGGATGGTGTGAAGTTCAAGAAGATGGTTCATCCGGGAGATACGGTAAAAGTCCGCGCTCACGTAACGGGAGGACACGGACTTTTAGTAGTAGTCGGCGCAGAAGCTTATGTCAATGACGAATTATGTGCTAAAGGCTCACTTACGTTCATGATGATCGGGTAAAGAGCCCGGCTATCGGTACAAATATATTTCTCATGATGCGCAGTCAGTGCTTCAGCCATCTTTAAAAAATGGATGAATGACATTCGGCTGCGTTCATCATTTATATTTTCCATAAGAATATAAGAAATGATTAAGTAACTACCGGTCTCCACGATTCTACGGGCATGGAATGTTGTCGTATCCATTTCCGCGCATTTCTGTTTCATTGTCTGATATATGTCTGTCAGGGAACGAAGCAACTCCTTTTCTGATGAATAGCCCTCTATAGAGGCTGTTTTTGTTTCATATTCACGTAATATGTTCAACAGAGCATTGTCATTGACATATTTCATTACTGCAACAACCTGCATCTGAGATGTTCCCTCATATATTGTCAATACACGGGCATCACGGTAATAACGTTCTACCGGAAAATCCTTGGTGTATCCGCAACCTCCCAGTATCTGTATGGCATCATAACAGATCTCATTACAGAATTCTCCACTGAGGAGTTTAAGTATTGGCGTATATAAATCTGCCTTTTTTGCAGCCTCTTTCATGGCGGAACGCTCTTCCGGGGTGAGATTACGCTTACCGGACTGTACCGAATAACAATGGCTCAAATCAACCTGACGTGATGTCTCATACAGGAGTTCCCTGGATGCATCGATTTTGGTTCTCATCACGGCAAGCATCTCAGCAACAGCGGGGAACTCAGATATGAACTGTCCGTACTGTTTACGTTCAACTCCATAATCCAGCGAGGCTCTGTATGCTGCTTCTGCAATGCCAACAGATTGAGCACCTATACCGAGACGGGCACCATTCATCATGGCCATTACGTACTTGATAAGACCCATTCTGCGATTTCCGACCAACTGAACAGGAGCATCCTTGAAAACGAGTTCGCAAGTAGGTGAACCTATAATACCCAGTTTATGCTCTATTCTACGTACTGTCATGCCACCCGACTGCTTCTCATAAACGAAAAGTGACAACCCGCGAGCGTCTAATGTATTCTCTTCACTTCTGGCAACAATTAGATGAATATCGGAATCTCCATTTGTGATGAATCGCTTTACGCCATTCAAGACCCACGTTTGTTTCTCTTCATCAAATGAGGCTTTCAACTGAACAGCCTGCAGGTCACTGCCGGCATCTGGCTCGGTTAGGTCCATGGAACATGTTGCTCCTTTCTCTATCTTTGGCAGAAAATATGACTTCTGTTCGTCAGAACCGAATTCTTCTATTGTTTTGGCACAATCCTGAAGGGACCAGATATTATCGAAGCTGGCATCAGCGCGTGAAATGAGTTCAGACGACATGGAAAATAGTACTGTCGGGAAATTCAGTCCGTTATATTCTCTGGGAAGAGATAATCCGTATAGTCCCGATTCAATAAGTATCTTATGATCCTGTTCTGTTCCTGATGCATATTTTACGCATCCATCAATACATTTCGGCCCTTCCAGGTCTACACCCTTGGCATTGCCTGCTATTTCCGATGCACATATACCTCCCAGGATTTCCATACTATTGTAATATGAATCAATAGCATCTTCGAAAGAATCAGGAGCTATCGCATATTTTTCAGACTGGGTATATCCGTCTTCCATCATATCAACAATACTATGCATCAATGGATGATGCAGTATCTTTTCAAGGCGGTCATTATCTTTAAAGTAATTATTCATAGCTTCTCATTTTTCAATGTATAAATCATTTTCTCAACAACCTCTCTGGTTTCGCCTATTATTGAATAATCGGCAATCCTGTGTATTGGAGCATTTGCATCCGTATTTACGGCTACAATAACAGAAGACCTGTCCATACCGACTGTGTGTTGCACCTGCCCTGATATTCCAAAGGCGATGTATAGCTTTGGGGACACCGTCAAACCGGTCTGTCCTATCATTCTATCATAAGATACATATCCTGCATCAACTGCTGCACGCGTGGCACCAATCTCACCGCCAAGCATTTCGGCCAAAACACCCAAACGTTCAAAGGTCTCACAACTTCCTACTCCATAACCTCCTGCAATCACTACATTGGCATTCTTGAGACCATTCGGTTTTGAAAA
>CAYOGG010000093.1:0-5460 GCA_964403455.1 uncultured Bacteroidaceae bacterium
CCTATGTATTCACTGCCATCGGCAAGCTTCAGAATTGCTCTTTTCACCGTCGTATTATTATTGAGTGCAAAATTACATAAAAACGATGAATTTCGATGTCAGATTGTTTACTTGTTAAGAATAATTATAGACATTCCTCCATACAGATTAATTACTCTTTCAATGCTTCGGCTTTTTTCCTCTCCTTATAAAATATCAATTAAATTCCTACTATCGTTCAAGAATCTTTTTCTTTGCCGCATCAAACTCCTCCTGAGTAATAGTACCATCATCCAACAACCCCTTCAGTTCTTTCAATTCTGGTGAGATCTTGGTAATTGAAACCGAACTATTATCATCACCATTAGAGAAAGCTATTTTTTTGTTAGGCTCGTATGGATAATCTATCACATAAGAAAAGTGTTTATAGTCAACCTTCGATACTCCATCTTCCATAATACTGGGTTTCCACCATGAACCACACAGACCATCAGTTACTAAGCCCCACGGAAGCAATATTCCCGACTCCGTCACACCAGTCCATCCTATAAGAGTACCAAGAAAGGCCCATGCTCTAAACTCCCTCAAATAAAATCTCTTGTAATAATCGGGGTTTCCATCCTCCTTAATGGTAACAGCAAATTTGTCGGCACCACGTCTTGGTACAGGAAACATCGTTTGACCCGAACCCATATACATTCCATTATATTCAATCTTGGCATCAGGATGGTCCGGAACCATAACCTTTGCATAGTAATTAGAACCGCCGATAATTGTGGCACAACCGGACATAGACAAAATTAAAACAGCCATCAAAGAAACAAACCAAATTTTTTTCATAGAAATTTTTATTAACATGTTACTCAAGAAATACATTTCAACCTTTTATATTAATACTCACAATCATAAAAACCCTACAAATTTATACAATAACTCACTATGTTATACTTTAAGTGCTAAATTTCTCAATAACATTTTATCCACTGAAACACCATCACCCCTTTTTTAAATATTCAGGATGTCTCTGCAGCCAAACCTTGGCATAAGAACAAGTAGCCGCCGGAGTCCATCCCTGTTGCAGCGCATAGTCATACGCAAACTTAACCAATTGCGAAGCAATACCCTGCCCCTCCAACGGAGCAGGAACCACAGTGTGCAGTATCTCCAAAATCCCCTCCCTTAAAATGTACTCCACATAAGCAGTGTGCCCATCCTCTTCAGTCCACACGCGCCGCCCTTCTTTATCATGATTTATCTGCATAAACTTAACATTTATGGTTTACCTACTTTCGATTTGCTCAGTACATCGCTCTTTTTTGCTTTATTTTCCAACTCTGTTATTATATTCTGATAGTCTTTTCTACTGAATATAGCGTTTTAAATTTATACTTTTTTATTCAACTATTGCTTTTTCTTGTGCATTAATGTGCAAAAAACACCCGCATTGTCGAACACTACTCGTTTGGTTGAAACCAAGGTCGTGTCAAGCTCGCTAACAAAGTCTGTCTTTCGCATTTCACTATGTATTTCCATAGGCGGCAAAGTGGAGTTTGTTTTATATTATTTTGAAAAGTCTGTCAAACGTCTCTTTTCGGGTCATAGTCGGTAGCTGTGGAATAAAAATCCAGCACCAGGCAATGAGGGCACTAAAAAAGTCGTCGATTGGTTTTTCAGATCAATCATTGTCAATAATGTAATCATCAGGCAAACATGCAGCAACTCTCTTTTTTGAAATCTCACCCATAAAAATTATACTATTATCAGGAACAATACCTTCTTTCGTAAATGTACAAGTATCTTTCAAAAAGCGAATTTCCGACAAGTAATAAGGATTGGATGTTTTATTATTCTCTAAATTCAACGGAGATCCATCACTCTTATAATAATAAAGAACCAATACTTTGCTGTCACTTAAACCTGAAATTTGCATCTCATTGTTTTCGGTTTTTTTTGTATATGAATCAATCTGAATATTATTAAATCTTGTTATGCCTTGTGACATAGCGCTGTTGACTGATTCTGCCAGTTTACCTCCGGCTCCACCTAATGCATCACCTACTAGCCTCTGAATGTTTAAACTAGTGCTGGTCTTAGCTTCTGCCAACTTATACCCATTCTGCTCTAATTTGTCATCATATAACGACCTGAGAAAATGTTGACTTGAATTGTAATATGCCAATCGACGGTTTTTATTATACTTCTTCAATTTGGACTTACTGTCGGTTTTATATGGTTGATAATAAAAGTAGCCAAGAATATCGCATTGAGCTTCATTTCCAATGTAACGAATAGTAAAATCCACTAAATCCACATTCAATTTATATCCCAATAAAGGCAAATCAATAACTAAAGGCTCTAGGGCATATGCTTTAAATGTTGACAATTCCTGAGTAATGTAATACAGACTATCTTCATTCCATTCTGAAATGTTCTCATATACGCCTCGTTTGATATAATTCATAATCTTATCATTGACAAAAACCTTCTTGTCATTATAAGCAAGATCAAACATAAGTACACTATCATTTTTGATGATTGCATTTTTACCCCAATCATCTTCACCCAAAAACATTTTTTCAAATGTTCTTACGTTCTCTTCCCTAAAATTCATATCGGTAATATTAACCTCCGATAACTCACGAACATTTGTTTGAAGTTCTATTAATAGCTCACTTGAGCTATCAATAATATATTTAGCTTTTGGCAAATAGCCCAAAAAACTAAATACAACTGTTGAGGGCAATGTGATGTTGTCTAAGTTAAAAAAGCCATTGACATCAGTAGTAGTTCCTTTAGTAGTACCATTTACATATACAGTTGCAAATGGTAGTGGCTTTTGTGTAAGACTATCCAATACAACTCCGGATATTTTATTTTGTCCAAAAACAAAACATGGAATAAATAATAATATTATAAATAACAGTCTTTTCATAATTGCATCGTTATTAACCAATAATCATCCTCTTGAATTCTGAAATCATTCTACTTTTTTAAATATAACACCTCAAGGATACCATTCATATCGTCAGGTGACTCTCCATTAAGTACTTCTTTTAACTTATTCTTTGTCTTCTCGGAAAAAGCCGGATCATTGAGAGTTGATTTAATATCCACCTCATTGACAGACAATACAACGGCATTATCCAGATTAGAATCTGTTATCCATCCTTTAACTGCCACAAATTTTTCATTCTCATATTGTATCGAATCAGTACAAACAAAAGTCTCTTTTTTCATATCATACAGTGTGGCAAAAAGCTTTTGATTATCGTCAGTCCACTGAGAAAAAATATAATGGCCTTTTATTTGAGAAGCAAGACAGAGTGTATAAGGTTCTTGGCCCTGGCTATATTCTTGATTCTCCAATTTTAGCAAATTGGAACGATCAATGTCATAACTTATATATTTGGTCATTTTCTCATTTTCCAAAATGTATATATCATTAAAATAGCCATCCCTGATAGCAATACGACCATCAGATAACATACTCAAATATCCATTTCCCACATTTAGAACAAAAGGATAAAATTTGGGATATGTTTTGTAAGAGCGTACAAAACGTCCTAAACTATCAACTTCCCAAAGGCCGGCATGAGTATTACTCTCATTTGCATCATCTTCACAGATATCAAATGCATAACACAAGAAATTCCCATTAGGTAAATTAATGATATCTCGTATTTCATCATCACCGGAAAAATCAGTGATATCTCGTATGTAATTGCCATTCAAGTCATAATATATTAACCTTCTATTCCTATACTCGTACAACATAACTTGCATTTCTTTTGCATCAAACATACACTGTGCAAAACCTAGATGTTCACCATGACCACGTCCGACTCTTGATATTTGATTAAGAAATTTTCCATCTTTAGTAAAAACAAGAACTTTACATGATACACGATCAATAACAATTATCTTATCCTCAATAAAATAAAGTCCTGAAACATCAGAAAACAGACTATTTTCAGTTGCTTCAAGTTTAATAAAACTAACAGAATCGACGAAAGAGGTTATTTTGATTGGGTCATCTTTCATCGCATCACGGTTGTTCTCAACCTTCAAAACGATAGAACCATCAGACTCTTTATTAGTTGACTTACAACTAAAAAGCAAAACTAAACATGCAATTGTCAAACATTTAAATATTTTCATACCTTTAAAATTATATTTTTTCATTTCAGTGTAATTTCGACAATAACCGGATTATCGTCATCTTTCAAATTAGATAAAACATTCTTCAATTGTGCCGCTTTAATACTAACATATATCTTATTATCGGCCGTTACATAGTCGATTGGCAGGACACCTTTGAAACCGTCGAAAGAAAATGGCATATAACAATCATATTCCCAAAATAACTTATTATAAACATCTTTCTCAATTTCCACATCAGCAATTAGGTCACCAGTCTTTTTACTCCAAATAGAATTACAATATAACTCATTATACCAATATGATACGAACAAATAATCCGGTGAATCGGTAACCGAAACAAAATATATTTTCTTGGCTTTCATATTAAGATCATCATGCACCTCATCAATTAAGGGCATATACTTTTTTCCACGATTCAATACATAACCCGGCACAATATTATCTTTCGACTTTATTTTATAAATCGTATCATTGAACATATCGGAAAAAACAGATCCATAATAAGCCGGTTTCAATATATAGGACTCATAAGGATAACTGCCAACATCTGGAATTGCGCGGTAGGCTATATCACGTTTTGAAGAATAATACCTTTCAGATATAACATTACCGTTTCTATCAAGAAAATACATATAAGGAAGCTCAGATGTTCCTGAACGCGGGTCAGACGTTTCGCTCTGACTAACCACATAATCACCATTATTAAGCATAGTACTTAAATACGGTGTGTCCTTGACTCTTATATCCGATAAACTACTTGTTGAAGCATAATAGTAAAGCAATTTATTTTGTCCTACTATTATAATTACTTTCGCAGAATCATTCGCTGTCCAATTGAAAGGAAATGTCAATTCATTTCTTCCCCTGCCCAAATTAAATAGATTGCCTATATATTTTCCGTTAATATCAAATCTCTTAATTAACATACCTTTAAACACTCCACTCGACACAATAAGATTATCCTCAATTTTACGAATTTGAATAGCATTACCTCCCAACACAGATTTATCCGTAGTTTCCAAAGGGATATATCTTACAGACTTAATCAGATTGTCATAAGAAAGGGTATCAATGGGACATTCATTCAATATGTTTGCCGAAAAATCAAATACGGTTATAGAGTCTTCATCGTTTATGCTTTCGATAACTTCTCCTTTTTTTGTATTTTCCCCTTTACATGAGCAAATCAGGATTACAAAAACTACAGCAATAAGGTTATAATATTTATTCATAATACTCATCTGTGATATTTGTTTATATTATTACGTATATTGATCTTTATCTTCTTCTCAAGCGTCTTATCTGCATTATATTAATTAG
>CAYOGG010000094.1:0-5457 GCA_964403455.1 uncultured Bacteroidaceae bacterium
GAACACTAACCATTGTCATACGGTCTATATTCTTCAGTTCCTTGAACTCCTGAAAAGTATCGACCAGGGTGATAGTCTCTGCCTTATTAGCCATCTTACTTTAAGCTTATTACGTATTTTGTATATTTAATATCACTGTATTTAAACGGGAGTTCCACCTCCACCATTTTGGCGCGTTTCGCTCCTTCAACTACCTGCTTTTGCTTGGTCTGAATAACAAAACCGTTCTCATCAGCAGATTTCAAGATTCCTTTAATCTTAGTGCCGTTATTGGGTAGAACCTCAACTTCCTGTCCAATATGATTAATATATTGTTGAAGAACCTTAAAAGGCTGACCGATACCGGCAGAACCCACCTCCAACTCATAATCCTCAACATCACGGCTGAGGTTAGATTCAAGAAACCGACTCAATTCAACACAATCATCAATCCAAACTCCCTCAGACTGGTCAATCTCCACAACGACACGATTGTCTTTCGTGACGTCAACATCCACAAGAAAATAGTTTTTCTTGTTTTCTATCCACTGTTTTGTTAAGTCAATAATCGATTGTTTATCAATCATGTAGAATAAAATTAATGAATAAAACAGGTCTTAATAACGAAAAAAGAGGCTTCTCAGCCCCTCACATCATCATCAATTCAATGCAAATGTAGAACAAATATCTTTAATCTACAAGTTTTCTCATCTTTTTCTTTCAAAGCTCACCGAATATAATATGGGTGCGAAGACTGTGAAAGCCTGCGCACCCATAAACCGGCTTATATTAATAACCCATATAAGAGAGCATACGAGCTGCATATCTGCGACCCAACTCTCTACTGCCCTTTGCGCTGAAATGCAAATGATCGCGTCCGCATTCACAACCGTAAGCAGGAACTACGAGAGCTTGAGGAAGTGTAGCGGGAAGTTTCTGGATAATATTGTTATGTCCGGCACAAACGCCACCCTGATCCGCAGGAACAACCTCACCTACCAACAAAGGAATAGAACCGGCCTCAATATTTAGGTCTGAAAGGATGTTATCATAAACCTTCTTCACATTTGCCGGCCAGTTTTCATCGTTTGTATTGGTCTCTCCCTGATGAAGCAGAATACCCTTTATAACGCCATCCTGTTGAGCCTTTTTACAGAGTTCAATCAATTTGGCATAAGGATTACCTCCGTATTCTTTAACAATATTCTTCATCCAATCTGCCTGAGAACCTATGTATCCTTCGAATTTGTCTTTATCAAAAAGGTCAATACTGCAACCGGCTACGGCAACCATAACAACACCTACCTTAATGTTCTCAGGAAGAACCTGAACCATAGTACGACCGAAATAATCGGCAGGAGTCAGACCCGTATTACAACGAGCCAAAGGTGGAACAGCTGTACGCCATACACCGGCTTTGTTTTCTCCGCAGTCTACTGCTTGCAGTGTAACGAAACGAGGATTAACTGTCTTGTCCTGTTCTTCCGCCCTAGGATTGCCTTCCATATTTGACTGACCTATACAGATGTAGATGTGAAAATTTGGATCAGGAGCCGCTTTAGCACCGACAGTTGTCAGAGCAATAGCTACAAAAAGAATAATTCTTGAAAATTTCATTTTATATATCATTTTAAAAGTATTCTGCAATTTTCGTCATTTATTCCGACTTTTGCAAGAAAAGAAGTAACTTTGATAAATAATCAATACAAAAAAAGATGGGCAAGAGAACAACATTCGCAAACAGAACCTTTATGTTAGGTTCTTTCGTTATGATGGTATTATTGATTTTAATAGTATTCGCATTCCTGATGTGGGCATTCAAAATAAACAAAAACCAAACAGAACGTAAATACAGCGACAGATACGAAATCACACTCGGAACCACCACCTTTGGCAAGCCTATGAATCTATATGTAAACGACAGCTTACTTTTCAGCGGAACTCCTTCATCGGAGATGACACTAACGTTCACTCGTTTTGCAGAAGAGAACAGCCTCCTGATTGTAGATACGCAGTCAGATCAGGTATCACTTATAAGTCTTCCGGAAAAACAGGAAAAAATAAGGATTGAAAAGGAAGGGGTAGAATTCAAAGCGGCTCCTTAAGGCTTCAGAATAGATTCATATCTTTTTGAGTCACTCAAAACAGAGACCGCATCATTAAAAAACATATCATCCTTCAACCTCTGAACTATGGCTCCGCGTTGATAATAATAACGAGATGCAATGCTGATAGACAGCATCTTCTTTATCTCTTTTTCAAATGTATTCAAATCAGTCTTTAAGTCATATTGAAGTTTTAATTCCAAAGCATCGAATTCACTTTTAGCCTTCCCCGATAGTCCCTCCACCTCTGCAATCTGCCTTAAAGCTTTCAGAGCTTTGCTACTATTGCTAATAAATGAAAATCCGGATTTCTGAATATAATCGCAAAAAGACTCAAAAAGAGTATCCGAAACCTCAAACTCATTCACCGGAGCAATAGTTTTGTTATTTGCACAAAACTCATTCACAAAGTCAAAAAGCGTAACATCAGTGGACAGATAATATAGAATATCAGGCATAGTATCGAGTCTACACTCCACATCCGGACGTATACCGCCACCATCTTTAACAGTACGACCGGCAGCCGTTTTGAAAACATGAATCAGACTATCGGGAATATTTTGCGCCTGTCCGTTTTTATTACGTGAAGAATAATCTATCTTTTGAATACAACGTCCGCTTGGTATATAGTACTTCGAGGTGGTAACCTTCAATGTGCCGTCATAAGGCAGATTTCTAGTCACTTGAACCAGCCCCTTTCCAAAAGTACGTGTACCAACAATAACCGCCCTGTCCAAATCCTGAAGTGAACCCGAAACTATTTCTGAGGCAGAAGCGGAAGACTCATCCACTAAAACCGCTAAAGGAATCCGAGAATCCAGCGGATCTCGTCTTGTCGAATACACCTTTGATGCTTGAGCAATTTTGCCCTTAGTTTCAACAACACGAGTACCCTTTGGCACAAAAAGTCCGACAATATCCACCGCTTCCTGAAGCAGTCCGCCACCATTACCGCGCAAATCAAGCACTAAACTCTTGGCACCCTTAGCCTTCAATTCGATTATTGCTTTTCTTACATCACTAGAACAATTCTCGGTAAAAGACTCCAGAACAATATATCCTACACCTTTATGAATACCGTAATAAGGAACTGACGGCATAGCTATTATGCTACGAGTTATCTCATAATTCAGAGAGTCAGGTACTCCGGGCCTCTTAACTGTAATCTTAAATTTGCTGTCAGGCTCTCCACGCAAAGTATTACTGACTTCGCTTGACGATTTTCCTTTCATGCTGGCACCATCAATGGCAAGGACCAGATCTCCGGCTTTCAAACCGTATTTTGCTGCAGGCATCCCCTCATACGGCTCCTCTATTGCGATATAGTCCTTATTCTTATACTGTCGAATAATCGCGCCGATACCTGCATATTTCCCGGTAGTCATCATCTTCAGTTCGTTCTGGTCCGACTCTCTGAAATAATCGGTATATGGATCCAATGCAGCCAGCATAGCATCAATGCCCACACCGATAACCTTCTCCGCATCAATGGTATCCACATAATACATATCAAGTTCTCTGAATATACTATGAAATATATCAAGGTTCTTAGATATCTCGAAATTGTTATTCGCTGACTTGGCACTTGTCAGGACTACTAATGCTAACGAAAAAAAAGATACTCTCCTCAAATATTTTATGAAGTTCATAAGACACTTTGGTTTAACAATCTGCGAAGTTAATCATTCAATTCTTACTCAGCGATATCGCATCTATGATTTAACTAATTTTCGAACCCGTTTATATGGAATAGGCTATAAATAAGGGCATGAAAAAGGCATTTTCACTGACTTAAACCATCAGGAAAATGATTTTTCTTCAAAAATTTTCTCACTGAGTATTGTATATTTGAAAAAAGGCGGTAAATTTGCACCGCGTTTAGGGAATAACAATCCCGATAACAATGAAAATTCTTCCTTAGCTCAGTCGGTTAGAGCATCTGACTGTTAATCAGAGGGTCCTTGGTTCAAGTCCAAGAGGGAGAGCAAAAAGAAAGAAGAGGATGATTTTATTTGTCATCCTCTTCTTTCTTTTTACACTATAAATAATAAAACATCATAGAAACTTGTTACCGTGCTTTATCATAGCATCATTGACATATTTCTTAAAATCAGCTTCATTATCTCTATGACAGATCACTAAAACATCTTCCGTATCAACAATCAGATAATCATTCATATTATCGAGAACCACCAACTTTTTATTATTATTCTCAATCAGCAAATTACCTTTGCAGTCATATGCCTGAACATTTTCCGCTCCAAGCACATTGTTCTTATCATCTTTTTCCCGACAATCATACAACAAATCCCAACTCTCTATATCATTCCAGCCGAATGAGCTGAGTGCCATATACACATTCTCCGCTTTTTCCAACAAGCCGTAATCGATTGAAATTTTCGGAAGCGTTTCATAAATCGAATACAACACATTTCTACGCTCGTCACGATTATGCTGACTGTCAAAAAGGCGATTAAACTGCTCAACCATCTCAGGCAAATAAGTGGAAGCAGTATCGATAAACGTATCGACATTCCACATCAGAATACCTGAGTTCCAATAAAATTCCCCACTCTCAACAAACACCTTTGCAAAAGATTCTTCAGGTTTTTCGGTAAATGTACGCACCTTATACATATCATCCAACTGCTTTTCATCAATCTGGATATAACCGAAACGAGTCTCGGGACGCGTAGGTTTAATACCAATAGTCAATATTCCGTTATTGTTATCGACAAACTCCATTCCTTTATTAATAACATCGCAATACGGTTCTTCATCCATAATCAACATATCGGAAGGTACCACCAAAACCTTTGCATTAGGATTGATATCGCGTATATAATATGCCGCCAACACCAAACTCGGAGCAGTACCTTTCATTATAGGCTCTCTAAGCACCTGAAGATGATTCAGATAAGGCAACTGACTGCAAACAGTGTCATAATAATCAATGTTTGTCGATACAATTATATTCTCCAAAGGAAATATTTTTCGCATGCGTGCCACAGTCTTCATCAAAAGGGTACTTCCATCCTTTGTGAAATCAATAAACTGTTTAGGCATCCCTTTGCGACTCAAAGGCCATAATCTCGTTCCACGTCCACCGGCCAATACAACACAGTAATTATCTGTTCCCAGCATAAGCAAGAAGCATTAATATTCGCTCCAAGGCACGAAGTTAATACTTCCGTTAAAACAGACAAATCATTAGGCAGTTTTTTTGTCTATTATAAAAAAAAATGCCTCATGCACTCTGCATTTTAATAAAAAGTAGTATCTTCGCGCCGTCTTAGCGGACACGTTTACGTCGCAAATGCCCAGATGGCGGAATCGGTAGACGCGCTGGTCTCAAACACCAGTGGAGCAATCC
>CAYOGG010000095.1:0-5411 GCA_964403455.1 uncultured Bacteroidaceae bacterium
ATTGTTGAAAATCTGAAAATCTTCGTCGAAGCCGCCAAAAAGAGAGGTGAATCATTGGATCACACTCTGTTACACGGCCCTCCCGGATTAGGTAAGACTACTCTCAGTAACATAATAGCAAACGAACTTGGTGTCGGGTTCAAAATAACTTCGGGACCTGTACTTGACAAACCGGGAGACCTGGCCGGCATACTCACATCACTTGAATCCAAGGATGTGCTTTTCATAGATGAGATACACCGTCTGTCACCTATAGTGGAAGAGTACTTGTATTCCGCAATGGAAGATTACCGAATAGACATAATGATAGACAAAGGTCCTTCCGCACGTAGCATTCAGATTGATCTGGCTCCATTTACACTTATCGGTGCTACCACTCGTAGCGGACTGCTCACGGCACCTCTGCGAGCACGTTTCGGTATCAATATGCACTTGGAATACTACGATGCCGACACTCTGAGACGTATTATACTGCGTTCAGCGGGAATACTCGGCATCCCATGCGATCTCGATGCAGCCGTAGAAATATCAGGTCGTAGTCGTGGCACTCCGCGTATTGCAAACGCATTGCTACGCCGCGTTCGCGACTTTGCCCAGGTAAAAGGTTCGGGACGCATCACACTGACCATTGCTAAGATTGCACTTGAAGCACTCAATATAGATAGGTACGGTCTTGATGAGATTGACAATAAGATACTGTGCACCATCATAGATAAATTCGGTGGAGGTCCGGTAGGACTGAATACCATAGCTACCGCCCTTAGTGAGGATTCAGGTACTATCGAAGAGGTTTATGAACCTTTTCTTATACAGGAAGGCTTCCTGAAACGTACTCCAAGAGGACGTGAAGTTACAGCTCTTGCCTATCGACATTTGGGACGTACCATCAATGCGTCTGAAGGCAAGGATTTATTTGCATAACCGACACTCTTCCATGAAAGGAAGAGTTCACAAACCTAATGTTCAAATGAAATTCTTTTTACGTATAAACATCTTGCTATTAATCATGACTTTATCATCAATTACCTCTAAAGCCGGATACTATTCTCGCGAATGGAAAAAAGTAAATGCAGAAATAAAAGCGGATCTTCCTGAAAAAGCATTGAATCTTGTACGTCAGATCTATGAATATGCCGATAGCTCCAATGACGAATACCAGATGCTGAAAAGTACTGTCATGATGACAAAACTTGAATCAACATTTCAAGAAGAAAACTTTACAATAGCTATTGAAAGGCTTAACTTGCTATTGCCGCGTCTCACTGAAGAACGCATAAATATATGTCACGCACTTATTGGAAATTGCTATAGAGAATATTTCGATAAAAACTACTGGTCAATACTGGAGAATCCGGCTTCCGACTCTAATAATTCCGATTATACCCTTTGGGATAGAAAGACATTTTTCGACACCATAAGTTATCATCTTTTACAGTCTGTTACCATCAACACAGACTGTTGTATTAAAGCACAACTGAAACAATATGACGAAATAATAACGATAGGAAACAAATCCGGCAGAGAACTTCGTCCCACTTTACTTGATATATTACTATTCAACGCATTATGGGATGGCATGCGAATAGATAAGACACCGTCTGAGATCGCTCTATTGGACAAAGCTTCTCTTTACGGAACAAGTGAAGATTTTTTAGAGACAACAAAAGAAATCTCAACAGACTCTCCGGGATATTGGAACTATAAAATACTACAACTACTAACAGAAAGGCACCTGAAATCCAATTCCGGTATTCGCGCATCCATAGATTCACGTCGTATTGATATAATCGAATCCGAAGAAGCACAAAACCCGGAATACCTTCTTGAAGGGCGTCTAAAACTTGGAGAATATTATTTCAAATCAACATCCGCTTCCACCGAATTTATGGCTGATGCAGCCCGTAGTCTATATGATTCAAAAAAAGCAATAGATGCCTTGAGTCTCTGCCAGAAAGCCATTAAAGCTTACCCGAAAAGCATAGGCGGAGTGGAATGCGCCAATATTGCAAAAGAGATAAAATCCAAAGAGGTTCATATTGACATTTGGGGAGATCTGGCAACAGACACACTAAATATCAGCCGTATATCATACAGAAACGCTACGGACATTTATTTCAAAATAATATCCGTTCCGGAGGAAATACAACGCTATGGAGAAGAAATGATAGATACTCTCAACAGCATTAATACAGTAACATCATGGCATCATTGTTTTAATAAATACGAGGATTATCTCTCCCACTCAACTTATTTCACCATTCCCGCTCTACAAGCCGGTTCATATTATATAATAGCCTCTACTGACAGTCTTTTCTCAAAAACAGAGCAGGTTTCATACCTTTTCGCCGAAGTATCGGATATTGCTTTTATGAAAAGAGTATTTAATAGCAGTAGTATCACAGGTTATACGGTAAACAGTACCAGTGGAGAACCTATTCCAAACTGTGAATACACTATCTGGCGCATAGACAATAAAATAGACAATAAAGATGATGATAATGCAAAAAAAGCCCTGATGAAAGGTTCATCAGACATTAATGGTTTGATACATGTTGAAGGAATGCCAAATGGCAATTACGAAATAGAGTTCAATAATCAAATAAGTCGTAAAACAATATCATTATACCTTCCATATCGTAGCGATATTCCGCTACCACTCATCACTCGCATATACTCAGACAGATATAGCTATCAGCCCGGAGATTCTATACAGTTCTGTGGAATCATATATTCCAGTAACGGCTATTCCATCGGCAAAGTAAATGAAGATATTCCACTCAAAATAACACTTTACGATACCAATTGGCAACCGGTTGACTCACTTAAACTCACATCCAACGAATTCGGTAGTGTCAGCGGAAGTCTTAATATACCGAGAAATGCCCTACCCGGACGCTTTACTATCCACATTGAGGGACAAGATGAATATGTCTCTTCAAATCGCGCCATAAATGTAGAGTCTTATTCTCAGCCCACATTCAACATCAGTTTCCTACCGGATGAGCAATTACATCATCCTGATGTTCCCATCAAAATCACAGGAAAGGCAATAACTCTCACCGGGCTTCCGGTTAATGGGGCAAAAGTAAACTACACCGTTGATTATCAACGTTCTCCAATTATAATATATAGACGCCTTAATACACAAGTCAACAATATTACTTCAGGTGAAACGGAAACCGACAAAGAAGGATGTTTTTCTATTCCGTTCACAATATTATCCGATAGAGATCTTCTTAAAGAAGAAAACAATATAGCTGTCACCATTAAGGCTCGAATCACAGATTTGAATGGTGAGACACATGAAGGCTCTACCATCATAGTTGTGGGACGACAAGACCGCGAGATAAATGTCAATATAAAAGAATCGTATATCTCAGATCCGTCTTTCAAAATGTCTCTGAGAAATCTAAGCGGTAATCCCGTATCCGGAAAAGTAAATGTAGAGATATGCAAACTCTCTCAACCCACTAAAGTCTGTCTCAATATCTCCGATCTTCTTACATTAGACGATCATGATATAGTAAACGAATCCATAAAAAAGGTATTCCCTCTCTATGACTTCAATCATGAAACCGATAAAACAACATGGGAAATCGAAAAAACCATTCTTAGTAAAGATCTAATAATTGATACTGACAATATCAATGAACTTCAATTGCCTAACATAGAAAACGGGACCTACCGTATCACCGTTACTTCTGCAGATGCCGATACCCTCATATCTGACTTTATCGTTTCCAATAGAGATTCGGATATTATGCCTGATAACAGCCAACTTATTGCCATCGGAGATAAAGATACTTATAGAGTAGGTGATACAGCTATTATACGTATCGGAAGTTTCATTCCCAATAATACAGTATATTACATAATCGAAAACAGATTCGGTGATTCCTCTCATGGTATAATAAATATTGACGGTAAACTTGAGACATTGCAAATACCTATCACAGAAGAACTTTTGGGAGGTTTTTCAGTCAATTTATGTAATATCCGTGACAGAGTAGCTTCAAATAAGACTCTCTCATTTGATGTACCATATATTGATAAAGAACTGAAGATGACATTGGTTACCTTCCGTGAAGTCATCGAACCCAATAAAAAAGAGAGCTGGAAACTTTCGGTAAGAGACCATAACGATCAACCTGTTTCTGCTTCACTGATTCTCTCCATGTATGACTCGGCTCTCGATTCATATGGTACCAATGACTGGATTTTCTCTCCATGGAACGGAATCATGTTCAACATGAGTCCGCTTTTCGAACAGAATATCAGACCTTCATCTTATTATCAGTTATACACACAGCCCAAACCATTCAAAGGTAAAACTGTAATCTACGGCAGTATATCATCACTATTCGATTACTATCCGTCAAACGGAAAAGAATTTATGCGTGCCAACAACTTCAAATATCTCTCTGTAATGACAAAAGATGCAGTTTTCGCAACCGGAGGCATAGTAGAAATAGTAGAAGATGATGATATTGTTTTAGCAGAAACGGCCTTATCGGTCGAAGAAGGAGTTGAAACCAAATCATATTCCGGAAATACCGATAAAATAATCTTAAGGACAGATAATAATCCAACAGCATTCTTCATTTCGACTGTAAACACATCCGAAGACGGTTATTATAATCTAAACTTTACAGCGCCTCAACTGCTCACGCGTTGGAATCTCAAGGGATTGGCATACACGACAGATCTCAAACACGGTGAGCTGCTGCAAAATATCATCACACGTAAAGAGCTGATGCTGGAACCTGCAGCTCCTCGTTTTCTAAGACAGGGCGACGTAATAGACTTCACTTCAAAAGTCAGTAATCTTACTGATGCTTCTACCGAAGCTACCGTCCGATTAGAGATAACAGATGCCATAAGCGGAAAACCTCTCCACCTCATAGAAGGAGATAAAAGCGTCAAGGTCGTAATACCTGCCGGTTTATCAAACAATGTAACCTTTCGTCTTAATATCCCAAATAATATAAGTGCACTAACATACACTATCACAGCTACTACCGGAACACACTCCGACGGACAGCGCGAAACTCTTCCGGTGCTCTCCAACCGCACTCGAATAGTACAGTCCATATCCCTGTTCAATAACGGCAATGAAACACGAACCTTTGAGTTGGATAAGATAAAGAATATGCAGTCACCTACCGTCTCAGATGAGAAACTGACTCTTGAATATTCATCCAATCCCATATGGTATGTCATACAGGCACTCCCTTATCTTGAGGAGAACACAGATCCTACAAACGAGCGACTATACCACCGATTCATGGCCAACAGTCTCTCATCATTCATAGTAAGTCACAATCCGGATATAAGTAAGATGCTAAGCAGTTGGTCAAAACAGCCCATCGGCACATGGCAGACACAGCTCGAGAAAAATCAGGATTTGAAAC
>CAYOGG010000096.1:0-5379 GCA_964403455.1 uncultured Bacteroidaceae bacterium
ATAATAAGTTGATGCGTACTCTTGAACAGAAAGGACTACAAAAGATTTCTCCCAAGGACGAACCTTTTGATACTGATTTTCATGAGGCAATTGCTATGATACCTGCTCCCAATGAAGAATCTAAAGGCAAAGTTTTAGATTGTACCCGTGACGGATACAAACTTAACGACAAGGTATTGCGTCATGCACAGGTAGCTGTTGCTCAATAATTTGATATTCAAGAAACATGGCAAAAAGAGATTACTACGAAGTACTGGAGGTGTCAAAGACAGCCACAGCCGATGAAATAAAAAAAGCATATCGTAAAAAGGCAATTCAATATCATCCGGATAAAAATCCAGGAAATAAAGAAGCTGAAGACAAATTTAAAGAGGCTGCTGAGGCATATGGAGTTCTCAGTGACCCCGATAAACGTGCAAAGTACGATCAATTCGGATTTGAAGGTCTAAATGCCGGTAGCGGATTTGGGGGAGGTGGATTCAGCGGACAAGGAATGTCCATGGATGATATATTCTCAATGTTCGGCGATATCTTCGGAAATGGAGGCGGATTCGGTGGCGGAGGCTTCAGTGGATTCGGAGGGTTTGGCGGTCGCTCAAGTTCACGTAGCGGAGAACGCAAGTTCAAAGGTGCAGATGTCAGAATAAAAGTATCTCTTACGTTAGAAGAAATAAGCACCGGAGTTACAAAAAAATTCAAGGTAAAAAAGTTAGTGCCTTGCACTCATTGTAAAGGTACCGGAGCGGAAAATGGTTCCGGCACACAGACATGTCCTGATTGCCAAGGTACAGGTACTGTAACGCGTACTCAACAAAGCATATTCGGAATGATGCAGACACAGACTGTCTGTCCGCGTTGCGGAGGTGAAGGAAAGATAATTAAAAATCGTTGTCCACATTGCAATGGTGACGGAGTTGTCTATGGAGAAGAAGTTGTTGAGGTAAAAATACCCGCCGGAGTTGCAGACGGTATGCAACTCGTAGTAGAAAACAAAGGAAATGCAGGCAAACATAATGGATATCCGGGAAGCTTGCTTATTGTCATTGAAGAGATACCGCATAAAGATCTTATTCGTGACGAGAATGATTTAGTTTACAATCTTCTGCTTTCCATACCTCAAGCCACACTTGGTGGTGCAATTGAAATACCTACACTTGACGGGGCCGTTAAACTCAAGATTGAACCAGGAACACAACCGGGCAAGGTTCTTCGCCTTCGAGACAAGGGTTTGCCAATTCTTCGCAGTAATCGTCGAGGTGATATGCTTGTAAATGTCAGTGTATATATTCCGGAGTCTCTGTCAAAGGAAGAAAAAATGTCAATGGAGAAGTTTTCATCATCCGATCATTTTCAACCCTCTCAGAGTGTAAAAGAAAAGATATTCAAGAAATTCAAAAGTTTCTTCGACTAATAATCCGTTCTCAAATTTCTGCAAATAAATTTGGGAACATTTTCTAAATATCCGTTTTTATTCTAGTAATCAGTAATAAAGTGACCTATCAAGAAACCATAGATTATCTTATTGAACAAGTTCCTATGTTTCAACAAGTAGGCAGTTCTGCCTATAAAGAAGGACTTTTCAATACTCTTGAGCTAGATAAAAAAGCAGGTCATCCACATACTAAATATCGTACAATTCATGTAGCCGGTACTAATGGAAAAGGAAGTGTGTCACATACTCTGGCAGCCGTTCTCCAGTCTGCCGGATACAGGGTTGGGTTATACACATCTCCTCATCTTATTGACTTTAGGGAACGTATTAGAGTAAACGGGAAGCCCATCAGCAAGGAAACAGTCGTAAAGTACATTGAAGACGAGCGACCATTTTTTGAACCCCTACACCCCTCTTTCTTTGAAGTCACCACAGCTATGGCATTCGCCTACTTTGAAAGTCAAAAGGTTGACGTTGCCGTAATAGAAGTCGGATTAGGAGGTCGATTGGATTGTACAAACATAATTCGTCCGGACCTATCTATCATCACAAATATCGGACTTGATCACGTAAAATTCCTAGGTGACACACTTGCTAAAATAGCCTTTGAGAAGGCTGGAATTATTAAGAAAGGAGTCCCTGTCATCATTGGTGAAGACTGTGAAGAAACCAGACCGGTCTTCGAAAATAAGGCTAAAGAGTACGAATCACCAATAGTTTTCGCTCAAGACAAAAAATCCGTTAAATCATATAGTTATAACCAAGACGGAGCCCTAATTTACGATACAGACTTATACCCCAACCTATCCGGTGAATTGAAAGGATACTGCCAACACCACAATGCCAACACCATACTTACTGCCATAAAAATATTGAATAAGTCAGGCTACAATATATCAGAAGCGGCAGTTAGACAGGGGTTCTCCTCTGTATGCGAACTGACAGGGCTAAGAGGTCGCTGGCAAACACTTGCTGACGCACCTAAAATGGTATGTGATACAGGTCATAACGTACACGGCCTTACTTACATTGCAGAACACTTAAAACAGATAAGCAGCAAACCCGAATTCGGAAAACTACGTATAGTTATTGGAATGGTCGATGATAAGGACATAGAAGGAGTACTGAAGCTAATGCCTCAAAATGCAATATACTATTTTACACAAGCAAGTGTAAAACGAGCTCTTGACGCAACAAAATTAGGTAGTCTGGCACATACATTCGGCCTAAAAGGAAATTGCTACAAAGATGTCTCTGAGGCTGTCGCCATAGCTCGTGAAGAATCGAATTCCAATGATTTCATCTATATCGGGGGTAGCACTTTCATAGTAGCCGATTTATTCACACTCCCGGAATTTAGTTACGAAGAATAGTAATTTTGTATTACACACCTCATTATTTGAACTATTATACATACTTTTTCTTGTATGTATTTATATAAGTTCACCACTCAAATACAATTATATCCAAATAGTTTTAGTCAAATAATTTGCTCTTCTATTCTGTTTTTTGTTTATTTGCGTAGTTTTTCAAAAAGACCGAGATAACCATTTATACATATGAGTAATTATTGGATAGAAAATAACATCTCCGGACTAAGGAGAGAGGATTTTCAAGGGACAGTACAGGGAAAAAAGACCGATTTGTTCATTCTTAAGAACAATAAGGGCAGTGAGATGGCGGTAACAAACTTTGCAGGTGCAGTGTTATCAATCATGATGCCGGATAGAAACGGTAAAATGGAGAGTGTAATAATGGGACATGACAGTTTGGAACATGTCATGAACAGCAAAGAGGAATTTTTAAGCGTTCTTATCGGCCGATATGGCAATCGTATCGCTGCCGGCAAATTCACTCTTAACGGGGAGCAATACAGTCTGGCTATAAATAACGGAGTCAACCATCTTCATGGAGGTCCTACAGGATTTCACAAACGTGTTTGGGATGCAGAACAATTGGACGGCCAAACATTACAATTGCACTATTGTGCTTCCGACGGAGAAGAAGGTTTCCCGGGACAGCTTGATGTAACAGTCATTTACAAGCTCACCGATGATAACGAATTCGCCATTGAATATGAAGCTACAACAGATAAAAAAACTATTGTAAATCTGACTCATCATGCCTACTTCAATCTAAACGGCATGAGCAAGAATACAAAATCCGTTTTAGACAATTTACTGACAGTCAATGCTGATTACTATATTCCAATCGATGACACCGCTATTCCACTTGGTCGTATCGATAATGTAAACGGTACTGCATTTGATTTTCGCACTCCACACCGTGTCGGAGATAGAATTGATGACGGATCCGAACAGATATCCAATGGTAATGGCTATGATCATTGCTGGGTTCTTAACAAGAGAGAGCCGGGAGAATTGAGTTTTGCCGTCAAATGTTTTGACAAGGAAAGCGGTCGTTCTTTAGAATGCTTTACTACAGAACCCGGCGTTCAGGTTTATAGCGGTAACTATTGCAGTGGAAGTATATGTGCCCACGATTCAATATTACCGAAGCGTTGCGCAATATGCTTTGAGGCACAACATTTTCCCGATAGCCCAAACAGACCATATTTCCCATCAACGGTTCTCAATCCAGGAGAGATTTATACACAGACTACTATCTATCGTTTTGCAGTAGAATAATTCTTGACATGGACACTACCATTCTCAGAAAGAGATTTAAGGAACAATTTAACAATACCGGAGATCTGTTTTTCGCTCCGGGAAGAATAAATCTGATTGGTGAACATACCGACTACAATGGAGGTTTCGTATTGCCGGGAGCAGTAGACAAAGGAATAACCGTTGAAATCTCTCCCAACGGTTCAAGGATTGTAAAAGTATTGGCAATCGATATCTCCCCGAAAAGCAACTATGCTGAATTCGATTTGGACTCTTCATTCCAGCCTGAACAACATTGGGCCGGTTACGTATTCGGAGTTTGTATGGAAATGCAGAAACGCGGCATAAAAGTAGGCGGATTCGATGCAGCCTTTTCCGGAGATGTACCTTTAGGAGCTGGAATGTCTTCATCGGCAGCTCTTGAGAGTGCTTTCGCAGTAGCCATTAACAAACTATTCGCCTCCAATTTGTTAGATAGATTTGAACTTGCAAAAATTGGACAAGCCACCGAACACAATTACTGTGGAATAAAGTGCGGCATCATGGATCAGTTTGCATCTCTCTTCGGAAAAGAGAACTGCCTGATCAGATTGGACTGCCGTTCAATGGAATATGATTATTTCCCTTTTGATCCGAAAGGCTACAAACTCGTATTAATCAATTCCGGTGTCAAACATACTTTGGGAACCGAATATAACGACAGAAGAGAGAGTTGCGAAAAGATAGTGGAAATGATGTCCAAATCCTATCCTCATATCGAATCTCTCAGAGATGTCAGTCTTAATATGCTGAAGACAATAAAAAATGAGGCAGATGAAACTGACTACAAAAGGGCAAAATATATTATTGAAGAAAAAGAACGGGTATTGGATGTATGTAATGCTCTTAATGATGGAGACTATGAATTAGTCGGAAAAAAGATGTACGAAACCCATTGGGGGCTCAGTCATGATTTTACCGTCAGTTGTGAGGAATTGGATTACCTTGTTACAATTGCGCAGGAAAATGGTGTCACCGGTAGTAGAATAATGGGTGGAGGATTTGGCGGATGTACAATCAATCTAATCAGGGATACTCTCGAGAGCTCTTTTATTTCACTTGCAAAAAGACAATTCTGTAAGAAATACGGTCAGGCTCCTACAATTCACAATATAATTATAGGTGGAGGTGCAAGGCAGATATAATAAAATCAATCAAAACAATAATAACAATGAAAAGTATTAAATCGTGTCTATTTGTCGCAGGTTTATTTTTACTTACAGCCTGTGCCGAAAAAGCAAAACCGGTTCTCAACAAAACCGATTTTCAATCAGAGTTTAC
>CAYOGG010000097.1:0-5373 GCA_964403455.1 uncultured Bacteroidaceae bacterium
ATATCAAGGCGCTCTTTCAGGTCTTTTCAAAGATTTGAAAGAGTGTCTTCGTTTAATTTCAAAAGAGAATTAAATATGAAAAAGATTACAATGGTAATGATTGCATTATGCTCAACGCTAATGATCCAAGCACAGATGCCAATGGGTGGTGGTAGAATGCCAATGGGTGGTGGTATGCCTATGGGCGGAGGAATGGTTATGGGTGGTTTCTCACAGCCTTTTTATGTTACTGAAGCAGATTCTATCGCATCTAAACTTTTAGGTACGTCGTCGGAGAAACTAAATCTGAATGCTAAGCAGATTAAAAAAATGATAAAACTCTATTCTCAGGAATACCAGGAAGAGTGTCGTGTAATCCAATCCTCTGTGTTTGAGAACCAGTTGAGTGGAATGGGCGGTTTCGGCCGTTATGGAGGTGGTATGGGCATGCCGGCTGTAACACCAGAAGAGCCGAAAGGATTAGATACACTTGCTATCAAAAACACATATTTCGAGATTAGTGCCAAATATGACAAGAGATACGGCAAGATCCTTGAAGAGGAACAAGCATCAATGTGGAAAAAGATGGAAGCCGAAAGAAAAGAGAAAGAGTTTCTTAATCTCCTCCAACACGTCTCTGACAACACAGAAAGTATATTCTAATTATTTGATTTTTCAGAAAACAAAATGAAAATTGCTCTTATAGGATACGGGAAAATGGGACATGAGATAGAGCGTATAGCTCTTTCGCGTGGACACGAGATAGTATGTAAGATTGATATTAATAATCAGGCGGACTTCGATAGTGAGCAGTTTCATAATGCAGATGTAGCCATTGAATTCACAGCTCCTACACAAGCCTACGGAAATATCATAAGTGCTTTCAAAGCGGGTGTTAAAGTAGTAAGCGGAAGCACAGGATGGATGAGTGACCATTGTGAAGAGATGAAAAATCTCTGTGCCAATGGTAAAAAAACTCTATTCTGGTCAAGCAACTTCAGCATCGGAGTAGCACTATTTTCATTAGTCAACAGCTATCTGGCAAAGCTAATGAACGGTTATCCTATGTATGACGTCACTATGTCTGAGACTCATCATATTCACAAGTTGGATGCTCCAAGCGGTACGGCCATCACGCTGGCTGAAGGAATCATCAGTGAGTTGAGTAGAAAGACAAAATGGGTAGAGGGGACTCTTACTGCACCGGATGGAAACGTTAGCGGCAAGAAAGATTGCAATCCTACTGATATTCGCATAGATTCGATTCGAGAAGGTGAAATAACAGGTATTCATGAAATCAACTACGACTGTGATGCAGATACCATAACTATTGTACATAATGCCAAAAACCGTAGTGGTCTGGCATTTGGTGCAGTACTTGCAGCCGAGTATACTAATAATAAGACCGGATTTCTTACTATGAAAGATCTTATGGATTCTTTAAATGCTTAAAAATTAGAATAGAAAAAGATGAGAAAGCGCATTGGTAATGCAACTCCGAAGGAGTGGATTAAGATGGTAGTTCTAACAATACTCTATCTATTATTCCTTGTATGGGTAAGAAGCTTTTGGGGACTGATTGTCGTACCTTTCATTTTTGACTTATACATAACCAAGTTAATAAAATGGAACTGGTGGAAAGAGCTTAAAGAAGGTTTCATTAAATCAATAATGAGTTGGATAGACGCTATCGTATTCGCTCTTGTAGCCGTTTATTTCGTAAACATCTTCCTATTCCAGAATTATGTTATTCCATCTTCATCCTTGGAAAAGTCATTGTTGATTGGAGACCACCTATATGTTAGCAAGGTCGCATACGGTCCGCGAAAACCTATGACTCCGCTCACAATGCCCCTGACTCAGAACACCCTACCTCTTTCTAATAAAAAGAGCTATTTCGAGAAACCGCAATTGAAATACGAACGTGTTAAGGGAAACGGAAAGATTCAATTAAATGACATCGTTGTCTTCAATTACCCATGCGGAGACACTATTGTCAATAATCCATCATATATCAACTCGGATTATTACTGTATGGTTTACGATATTGGCAGTAATATGTGTAAACCTGTTCCTTTTGACAGTCTTACTACATTGGGGCAACGTCAAGTTTACGACTTTTACTATTCAGTCGGAAGACAATACATAAAACATCACGAAGAACAGTTCGGCAAAATAAGCTATAGGCCTGTTGACAGACGTGAGAACTATGTTAAACGTTGTTTAGGTCTTCCGGGACAAACCGTCAAAATAGTTAATGGGGATGTTTATGTTGATAATATTCTGAATAAGCAACCCGAGAATATGCAAAAGAATTACAGAGTTACTCTGTTAAATCCGATTCCTGAATCTCTCAGAGAAGAGATGTCTCTCAGTCTGGAGGACCTTCCCGAAAAAGATAACAGACCGGGAACTGTAATATTTCCAATGACCAAAGTCGCATACCAGTTACTTACTATACATACTGATATTGCAACTGATATTACTCCAGATAGAGGAATAGAAGAAATTAAATGGTTGTTTCCACTTAATATGCGTACCGGATGGACCGTTGACAATTATGGTCCCGTATGGATCCCCAAAAAGGGCTCAACTATTAATCTGAATCTCAACAACCTGCCTCTATATGAACGTGCCATAGGTGTTTATGAGGGAAACGATTTAAAAGTAGACAAAGACGGAACAATAACAATCAACGGCGAAGTTGCGACCAGCTATACATTTAAAATGGATTACTATTGGATGATGGGTGATAATCGTCATAATAGTGCAGATTCACGATTTTGGGGATTTGTTCCTGAAGATCATATAGTAGGACGTCCTGTGTTTATCTGGCTGTCACTTGACAAAGATAAATCGTGGGGAGAAAAAGGAAAAATTCGTTGGAACCGTCAGTTCAAGAGAGTAAAAAAATATAACTGATGGAAACACTGCTCTGTTCGGCATATCTTTCACCAATCTCATTCTTCACCGCCATATGCAATGGCGGTGATGTTGTCTTCGAACAATACGACAACTACCGCAAGCAGACATACAGGAACAGATGTGCAATCGCCACATCCAATGGCATTCAGATACTTACGATACCTGTAGAAAAAGCCGAATCTCCTAAACAACCGATGAAAGATGTTCGTATCAGCGACCATGGCGATTGGCGACATATTCATTGGAATGCGTTGGAATCGGCTTATATGAATAGCCCGTTTTTTATCTATTATCAGGATGATTTAAGGCCATTATACGAGAAAAAGTTCGATTATCTGCTCGACTTCAACATCGAACTTACTAAGGTAATGATTGATTTGATAGGAATTAAGGCGGATATCAGGTTAAGCAATTCCTATGAAAAAAACATCTACAACACTATTGACCTTAGAAAACTAATAGAGCCCGATTATATCATATCAGATTTAGTTCAACCCTATTATCAGGTATTTAAACAAAAAAACGGTTTTATCGGAAATCTAAGTATTATTGACTTGCTTTCCAATATGGGTCCGGAGAGTATACTTGTTCTAAAAAACGGCAATAAGAATCTTTTGTAAAGACTGCTTTAAAAAGAATTCTAAAGATATCGTTTGAGTTTTGACATGACCATCTGAGGATGAATTGATGTCATACAATGATAATCACCGTATCGGCATGGCTTTTTTCCATAAATAGAGCATGGGCGACAAGGTAAGTCCAATTGAACACAGTCTTCCTGTTTCTGTCCGAAGCCCAAGAAGCCGGCAGAAATGTGAGTAGCACCCCATATGGAAACTACCGGAGTTGCGGTAAGAGAAGCCAAATGCATATTTGAGGAGTCCATTGCCAGCATAACATCCAAATGACTCATCAATATCAGCTCCCGGGACATATTAAGTTTGCCACCTATCAAAATGACCTTACCGAATTTATTCCAATTTTCAATCTGTTCCTGCTCTTTTCCGTAAGCAAAAACAAAAATCTTTTCCACATTCGTTGTCTCATTAATCATAGAAATGACTTGTTCCATAAGCTGCGTAGGATATATCTTTCCTCTATGAGCAGCAAAAGGTGCCACTCCTATCCAACGTGACCCACCTTTTATTCCGGTTACATCAGATATCAGATTGATATCACCTTTTCCTATACCGAATATCGAACTGAAATTCAAATCAAAAGTAAATCCGAGCTTCTTTAAAACAATGGAATATCTCTCGAAAGAGGTCAGTCGTTGATGTCTGTCTTTCAAATGAAAACGCGTAAGCCCGTATCTGGATAATCGACCTTTATTGATACTTCTCACTTTGACTCCATGCAATTTGAACATCATTGATATAATTCGAGAACGAATCACTCCGTGAAGATCCACCACAGCATCAAAGTCCATCTCCTTAAGTTCTTGTTTCAGACGTTTTAAACCGCCGGAACCGTGATACTCTTTCAGATCTATTCCCAGAAAGTGAAAATTATCAGGCATACAGCTAAAAAACGGCTTAAACTTAACATTACTGAGCATTGTCACCCTACATTCGGGGTATTTTTCAGCAAGGGATTGAATAACCGGCACCGTCATGGCCACGTCTCCAATCGCGGAGAAGCGGATAACTAAAATGTTTTTGGGAATTTTATTTCTATTTATTGCCATTCTGAGAGTACAATACCGGATTTAATGACGGGTCGTTGTACATCTTCATCTGTTTGTACACCTTCATGTACTTTCTACCTGCCTGCATATCTTCGAGAAGCGCATCAATAGCTGAAGAAAGATCTTCTCTCTGTTCCAACAGAATATTCAGCTTCTTACAACAGCTTTCATGCTGATCCTCAGAAATATCCGTCCTATTCACCTCAACCTGCATATGATATATCTTCAAAGCCAATATGGACAGGCGGTCAACAGCCCAAGCCGGACTCTCGGTATTAATGGTAGCATTATCCAGTACCTTAACCTTTGAAAACTTATCTAAAAAATAGCTGTCTATAAGTTCTACCAAATCCGTTCTGTCCTGATTTGATTTATCAATGCGACGTTTCAAAGCAAGTGCATCCACGGGATTAATTTCCGGGTCGCGTATAATATCTTCCAAATGCCACTGTACGGTATCAATCCAGTTTTTCAAATATAGATAGAATTCGATGCTCTTTTCCTGATACGGATTCTTTATTTGAGTATCTATATTGTTTACTACATGATAGTCATCAATAGAGCGTTTGAATATCTCAAGACTCTGCTTACTAAAAGACATAACTACAATTTTAAGGGTTAACGACGCGAAAGTACTCAAAGTTTTAATATTAACTTATATGTGAGTCAAAAAATATTCCTACACAACTTTCTCATATTTGTGCAATATGGCATTTTTTTTGTAACACAATGTTTGTTTTGATATATAAATGAGGTTACTTTGCAAAGTTTTTTAATTATCA
>CAYOGG010000098.1:0-5307 GCA_964403455.1 uncultured Bacteroidaceae bacterium
AATTGCCTGCAGAGATCATTCGTCAGGCTTTTGCCGTCGATGCCGCATGTAGCGGAAATCCGGGTCAGATGGAATATCGTGGTGTTTATTTGGGTGATATGGAGGAAAAATTTCATTTCGGTCCTGTCTTCGGAACTAATAATATAGGAGAATTTCTGGCCATAGTACATGCATTGGCATTATTGAAGCAAAAAGGGCTCGATTGGCCTATCTATAGTGACAGTAGAAATGCAATATCATGGATCCGTCAGAAGAGATGTAAAACAAAATTGGAATGCAATGAAAGTACTGCGGTATTGTTTGAAACAATAGGACGTGCTGAAAAATGGCTTGCATCAAATAAATATTCCAATAGAATTATCAAGTGGGAAACAGATCGTTTGGGAGAGATTCCTGCCGATTTTGGAAGAAAATAATAGAATAAGATATGATAAAGAGATTAGTTTCATTGATGAAATACTATCTGTCCGTATTGGCAGTATTCATCATTGAGAAACCGCTTTTTATGATCTATGCAGGAGGGCTGCATAATGAATATAAAATTGAAGATTATCTGTCTGTGGTATACCATGGGCTTCCCATTGATGTGACCATGGCAGGATATTTAATCATATTTCCATTTTTGTTGGTTATAATATCCAGCTGGTGGCAGGGAATTCCATACAAACGTTTAATGAAAGTTTACAATGTTTTGATAGCATTGTTACTTGCTCTCGTGTTCATAGGTGATGCCGCTGTTTATCCATTTTGGGGATTTAAATTGGATGCATCGATATTCTTTTATCTGAAAACGCCAAAGGAGGCATTGGCCAGTGTTTCATTAATTATGGCATTACTTGGCTTTCTGATAACCGGGATTTTAGCGTTTTTACTGATAAAACTGTTAGGTTTGATGCATCGTGATATGTTTCCTGTTGTAAAAAAACGTATTAGGGCATCTGTTTTGATGATAGTATTGTTGGTACCGCTTTTTATTTCAATTCGTGGTGGAGTGGAAGAATCTACAATGAATATCGGTAGAGCATATTTCTCAACAGACCAGTTTCTTAATCATTCCGCTGTGAATCCGTGTTTCAGCTTATTGAGCTCTCTAGGAAAATCGGAAGATTATGCATCGATGAATGAATACTTTGAAGAAGATGTAAGAGCGGAATTATTCAATGGACTTTATGAAAAAGGTGACAGCTCAACATTAAAACTGTTGAATACAACACGCCCGAATATCCTGTTAATAATAATGGAGGGCTTCGGTGGAGATTTTATAGGATCTTTAGGCGGGCAGCCCGGAGTTTCTCCGCGATTAGACAGTCTTGCAAATGAAGGAGTCTTCTTCAGCAATTGTTATGCCGGTAGTTATAGAACCGACAGAGGGGTGGTGTGTATTATGAACGGTCATCCCGGATTACCTACAGTATCATTGATGAAACTGCCGATAAAGAGTAGGACATTGCCTTCATTACCGCGTAAGTTTGCGGAGAATGGATATTCTACCGATTTTCTGTACGGTGGAGATATAAACTTTACCAATATGCAGAGCTATTTGTGGAGCAACGGCTACCAAAAAATAACCTCAGATGTAGATTTCTCAGCAGCGGATAAGAAAACCGGAGCATGGGGTGTAACTGACAAAATAATGTTCGATTATCTTTTGAATAAACTGAAGGATCGTAAAGATTCACTTTGGCATACTGCATTTCTGACCTTGAGCAGTCATGAACCATTTGAGGTTCCTTATCACCGTCTTGATGATAAGATCTGTAACTCTTTTGCATATACGGATAGCTGTATCGGAGCGTTGGTGGATAGTTTGAAAAAAACGCCTATTTGGGATAATCTGCTTATAGTTCTTGTTCCTGACCATGGATTCTGTTATCCGCAAGAAGGCAATAGACAGCTACCTCATGTGCATAGGATTCCGATAATTTGGGTGGGTGGTGCTGTTTCTCATCATCAGGTAGTGGATGATTTTGTTTCTCAAAGTGATTTGGCGGCAACATTGCTTGCCCAGATGGATATTGAGCACAGCGATTTTCTTTTCAGTCGAAACGTTCTCTCTTCGGATTATAAAAACCCTTTTGCCTTTTACACATTCAATAACGGATTGTGTTACATTGACAGTACAGGAATATCTCTATTCGATAATGACAGTAAACAGTCAATAATGGAAGAGGGCAAGGAAGGCTCCGAAAATCGTCTTAACAAGGGTAAGTCAATACTACAAACCTTGATGGATGACTTGGGAAGCAGGTAAACCCGAGTTTCAATCTCCCGATGAGCTCTTACTTCTTCTTTTTTTAAATTCCAAATATTGCTCCCAGGTACGTTTCCATCTGTTATGACTCCAAAGCCATGAAGAAGGATCGGAAATGATGGTTTTTTCAAGAAGTCTGATGTATTTTTCGGAAATCTCATATTCGGGCAAATCCTTGGATCTTTCAAACATCGGTATCATTTCAAGTCTATATTTACCGCGTCTGATTCTTTTTATCTCGGCGTAATATGTAACCATATCCAACTTTCTGGCGATTCTTTCTGCTCCGGTAAATATTGATGTCTTCTGATTCAGAAATTGAGTCCAATAGTGCATATTCTCGAACAGAGGTACTTGATCGGCAATCATACCTACTATTACAGGTTGTTTTTGCCTTCTGTAATCAACTAATTTACGATAAATTTGATCCATTGGAATGGAGACGGAACCGAATCTTTCCCTGACTTTTTTTACGACTTTATCCATGACTGCATTCTCCAACGGATGATAAACTTCACAGCAAACGAATTGAGGAAGAAGTTTTGTAGGTAATGATGTTGTCCATTCCCAGTTTCCTACATGTCCCATGTATGCTATTATTGAATGTCCCTGTTCAAGATCACGGTGCATAAGATCAATTCCTACGAATTCCATATGTTTGCCAATCCACTTCGGTGTCATGGAACAGATCTTTAAACTTTCCACCAAGGTGTCGAAAAAATTGTGATAGAATTTCATTTCAATCCGCTTCAACTCTTTTTCCGTATAATCAGGGAATGATGCTTTTAGATTTTTTCTTACAACATTCTTCCTATAACGTATAGGCGGACAAAAATATATTATTGCGAAAGCAATATCAGATACCAAATAAAGCAATCTGAGTGGAATAAGAGATATAATCCATGCGATACCGAGAATGACTGCGGACAATATTTTTTTTGTCATTATTTCATCAGAAAATAAAATTGAAACCTGTTCCTGCAAAATATGACAGCCAAACATCTGAATAACTATCTATGCCGATATAGGCACTGATTTTTGAGTTAACTGTCGTATTTAATGAGAGTCCAAAGTTACAATTAATTCTTAATGCATCAGGTATTATCAGTGATATAGAATTATTTCCTTCACCGAACTTTTCGGTTAATCCAAATGATTTACCAATATTAAACTTTCCGGAAAGATTTAAGTGTTTTATTACCGGAATATCAAGAAGACAACCCAAACTTACATTCTTGATATTGATAATATCATCACGCTGATATAGGCTATTGCTTGATTGAGTCATCTGTAATTGAGTAAATCCTGTAGAGATTTCCGCGCCGAGCCAGTTGCATAACATTCGATTGGCATTAATATTCATAGAGTATGCAGGCTTTACAAGCAGCTTTGTCAAATCATCATGTATATCAGTAGAAAAATGATAATCGCTGTTTAAGCCGAAAGACCATTTATAATCGTTTTGTTGAGGCCTCAAGGTTGCTCTTGAGAGATGTTTTTCTCCAAACAAGGCATCGCTCAGGTCATAGGAGAATTCTGTTGAAAAGATGCCGATTCCTGCTCCTACAAGGACGTCGGAGCACCAATGGTTGTTATCATATACTCTTGAAAGACTTACTACTGATGCCGTACCGTACCCTATTATGCTGAACCACGGGCTAACTGTTTCACCATATTCCTTATGAAGCATTGTGGCTGTCATGAAAGAAATTGCCGCATGTCCTGATGGGAATGAATGATTGTCAGAGCCGTCAGGTCTTTCTTCTTTTACTGAATATTTCAAAACTCCTACTAATGCACATGTCATCAGAGACGCAAATCCATCAACTGCAATCAATCTGTTCCAATCACTTCTTCCCTCTACTCCACAAACCTTTAATCCAATCATTAGTGCAGCAGGTGAGAATCTCATTATATCTGCGACAGTATTTTTAGAGTTGAAATCATTGTCATAATGAATCATTTTCTCTTTCAATGAACCTGAAGATAATATCAATCCGGAACCAATCATTGCTGCTGACGGCATGGCTCTATTTAAAAGATTATCCGATCTAAAAGAGATTGAGGTAGAATCCTTACCTAAAAGATAATTGTGTTTATAATAAGAAAACGGTATTGCAGCATTTGTCGAATTTGCAATCAATATAGTAACAAACAGTACAGTTGCATATCTGTATAATCGTCTCATTTTAGAAAAGGTGGAATGTTAATTGTTTTTCTATGGCAAAAGTAAAACTTTACCTTAATTAATTGCTGATTGTGCAGTTCAGTATTTGGAGTAACGTGTAAACTCCATGTGAAACTTGCTTCGGAGAACTCATTCATCTTCCATGTAATGCTCATATCCGTCCTATTGTAAAATGAGTGGTTGTAGAATGGGTCGCTACGGTGAAAGTCTATCCCGGCCATTGTATCATGCAGAAATTCCTGTTGGGCTTTACCGGCATAGGTGGTATTTCGAAGATTAATAAATTTCCAACTGGCGTCAATACTACCAAGAAAACCAAAAGGACTATGCCATGAATCTTCAATGCGGCTTCTGATAAATGAACTCATCAAACCTGTATTTACATTCAGGTGATAAGAATATGGCAAAAATCTGTCAAGGTTAAACTCAATATATGGATTAAAAGAACATTTTTCATATATATGGTAATTTCCTGTCAAAGGTTTGGCATAGTGCGTGAGAGCGAGAAACCATCCCCCTGAAATAATATTCTTGCCAATACGACCGTCTGAAACTATCCTAAATGCCTCTCTTCGAGATGAACTCTGTTTGCTGAACCAATTGCAGTATACCTCAGTTAAGAAATTCGGACTTTCATATTGAAGTATTATACCCTCAATCCTATTTTCAAAAAATGCGATGGAATCGTATAAAAAAGCATCCGGCAACTGTTTCTGCAGTACATCACGCGGCATAGCTCCGAAATAGGTGGATATTCTTTCGTTGTGAAAGTTGAAATATAGAATGCCCTCAGGGGCTGTTTTATTGAATGTCCCGAATTCCCAGATTTTTGTGGCGCCAATCATTAGACAACTATTCTGACTCTCAA
>CAYOGG010000099.1:0-5282 GCA_964403455.1 uncultured Bacteroidaceae bacterium
ATTTACTATGACCATTATATTTTATCTATATCATATCAACACGTAGATCATATCAATTACGTGATTAAAAGTAATATTATTGGGTTTTTTGAGGGGGTTAAGGGTTATGTATTTCTTTAGATATGTTTAGATAATATTTGATTTTCATTAATGGTCTAAATGAGAATAGTAGTTTTATTATATTTTCTTTTCATCGGTTTTAGACTATAATTATAGCTGTTTAGAGTATTTTTCTCATCTATTTGAGAAAAATACTCTTTTTTTGCTTAAAATTTTTGTTGACTATGAAGAACTATTTCCTTTTCTTTCTCCTAGTTATAATATTAAGTAATTGTGAGAATTCTAAAGCTAAGATAATCATTCCTGAAGGTAAGGAGATTTACATACCAAAAGATTTAAAATCAAACGATTTTAATAGCAATGATAGTAAATGGAGTTATCATCGTATGGTCACCTCTGAAAATTTCGTTGTCTTTTGGGAGAAAGGATTTGGAGATGACTTGAATAATCCTCCACATTTGGAAGGAAAACCTATGAAGGTTGATTTGAATAATCTGATAAAGAAATTAGAGAGATTTTATTCTGCATTCCGAAATGATATGAAATTTGTCCGAGGGGAGTCAAATGCAGATAAATATAGAATGATGGTAATGATTAACTACTCTCTGGAAGGTACTGCTTATGGTGGTGATTATGACGGAGTAATAGGTGCATTATGGGTCTCTCCAAATAGAATACAAGATGAAAAGCTAAATTGTATTGCTCATGAACTTGGTCATAGTTTTCAGTCTCAGATAATTTGTGACAGACAAGGTGAGGCCTGGGGAGGTAGTGGCTTCTTTGAAATGGCTTCACAATGGATGTTATGGCAGGTTAACCCGGAATGGATAACAGATGAGAAGTACCATTGGGATGCTTTTTCAAAACTTACTAATAAGGCTTATCTTCATATGGATAATATATATCACTCTCCATATATACTTGAATATTGGAGTCAAAAGAATGGATTAAGCGTTATCCCTGACTTATTTATTAAAGGGAAGAAGAATGAAGATCCTGTAATGACATATAAGACGTTATACAATCTTTCACAGGAAGATTTTTGTGATGAAATGTTCAAAGCAAGTTCTCATTTAGTAAATATGGACTTTAAAAGAGTATTTAAAGAGACAAGACCATATTCAAAGAGGCTTATTTCAAAATTTGATTCTTTAGAAGATGGTTGGCTACGAATATCCTCAAATAATATTCCTGAAAACTATGGTTTTAATGCGATGGAATTAGTTATTCCTTCAGATAGGAGTAAAGTTACTATTGATTTTATTGGTGAAAAGGGCGATGTTAATCCTGACAAAGCAGGATGGAGATATGGATTTGTAGCGATAACCGATAAAGATGAAAGCCTTTATGGGGAGATATGTAAGAATAAAGTAGGAACTACTAGTTATACATTCCCAAAGGATAAAACCATTGAGAGCTTGTGGTTTGTTGTTATGGGTGCTCCAACTGAACATTGGAGAAATGAAACAACTAGTAAGGATGCACAATGGCCATACAAGATAAAAATTAATGGAACTTCTTTGAAATAATTATATTTTAGATTAATCTTTGTATACCGGATACATTATAAACATATAACTATGAGATCTCTTTTTTCTGCTATCTTCTTTCTCTTCTTCTTTTCAATATTAGGATATTCTAATGATCTTAAATTTCGTCACCTTACTATTGAAGATGGCCTCTCTTCTAATTCTGTACGAGCAATTCTACAGGACAAAAATGGATTTATTTGGGTTGGGACTAGCGATGGTTTGAATAGATATGATGGTATAAATATAAAAAACCATCCTCTTCCGCTTTCGAATAAGTATATATCTTCATTATGTGAAATCAATGGGGATATATGGATTGGAACAGATGAATTAGTCCTTATATATAATCCTATATCTAATAATTTTAAGAGTTTAGATGCCAAGACAAATAAGGGAGTCGGTATAAATGGAACTGTAAATAGTATCACAACGGACCGTGACAATAATGTCTGGATTTCTACTTCAGGGCAAGGCATATTTAAGTATAATATTAAAACAAAAAAGCTAAAGCAATACCCTTTCGTTAATTCCTCCGGTTTGATAGCTAGTGTTACTGTCAATAGTGAAAATCAAGTTTTTGCGGTTACCAGTTGGGGTGAATATGGCCTATATAAGTTGAATAAATCAACAGACACATTTGAGGTTGTAAATATTGTGTATGATCGTCCGGGTATTAATTCACGCTCATTGGTCCTTTTTGAAGACTCTGAGAAGAACCATTGGCTAGGAAGTTGGGAGTGTGGAATTCAGAAATTGGATATATATACCGGTAAAATTGAGACATATCTACATCCTTCGGATGTCAAGGGTACAATGCATATACACTCTATAATGGAATATGCTCCGCATCAATTATTAATTGGATCTGATGATGGATTGTTGCTCTTTAATACATCAACAAAGAAATTTGTTCTTTATGAAGAAGATGATACTAATATATATTCGTTGTCAAATCGTTTTGTCTATCCAATAGTAAAAGATGGTGAAGGGGGCGTATGGATTGGTACATACTATGGGGGTATGAATTATATTCCACCTAGAAATTCAATCTTTGAATCATACAGTTTTACAAAAAAGAGAAATTCTATTGGAGGAAATGTTATTAGCAAATTCTGTGAGGATAAAAATGGACAGATATGGATTGCGTCAGATGATGGAGGATTAAATCGATTTAACCCTATTACAAAGATATTTACTCAGTTCATGCCGGAAAGAAACAATAAGAATAGCCTTTCATATCATAATGTACATGCTCTTTGTATTGATGGAGACCAATTATGGATTGGAACATATACAGGTGGTGTTAATCTATATAATATTGAAAAAGGAACATTTAAAGTATATTCTTCTACTAAGAATAACCCAAATACTCTTGACGGCACAAGCTCGTATGCTATATTTAAAGACAACCATGATAATATATGGGTGGCAACGATGTCGGGTATAAATCTGTATGATAGGAAAAATGATAATTTTAAGAGAGTGAAAAACTTTGATGCCCTCACTATAGATATAGACCAGGATAAGGATGGCAATCTATGGTTTGCTACTCAAGGGAAAGGTATTTATAAGTATAATCCGCGTCGTAATCAATGGAAGAATTATACATCTTCGAATAACAAGAGTGGTAGTTTACCTACGAACCAGATTAATTGTATAAATATAAATCAAGATAATGAAATTTATATTGCTACAAATTATGGATTATATAAGTATTTGCCTAAAAATGACTCATTTCAACAGATTAAATTAAGTATTCCCAGCAATAATATTTGTTCAATCATTGAAGATCAGAATGTCTTTTGGCTCACTACAACAAAAGGACTTGTGAGATATACTCCTGGTGAGGGTTGTCAAGTCTTTACAAAAAGTGATGGATTGCAGTGCGATCAGTTTATGCCTAACTCTGGATTTAAGTCTTCTGATGGGAAAATCTATATAGGCTCTGTTAACGGATTTAATTCATTCTATCCATATCAGATTAATATTAATAGAATAAGGCCTAAAGTCGTATTAACCGGCCTGGAAATTTTTAATAAGGATATTCCGATTGGTTCTTCAATTTTAACAAAAGATATTAACTATCTACCTGAGATACATCTTTCGTATAGGGATAATGTTATAAGCTTGAATTTTGCATCTTTGAGTTATTGTATACCTGGAAAGAATCAATATTCATATAAACTTGAAGGTTTTGATAAAGAATGGAATAATGTTGGTTCTCAAAATAAGGCAACCTATACTAATTTACCTGCCGGTACATATGTTTTTAGAGTTAATGCTACAAATAATGATGGATTATGGAATAAAGATGGTGCCGCTATTCGTATAGTTATTCACCCACCATTTTATTGGTCTACTAGCTTTAAAATCATTTATGTACTCTTATTTATTATTGCTTTATTTTTCTTGATTAAATTTTTTGTAAAACGTTCTGAAAAGAGACACAGTAGGGAGATAAACATTATAAATGAAAATAAAGAGAAAGAACTACATGAAGCAAAGATTCAGTTTTTTACTATGATTGCTCATGAAATTCGTACACCTGTGTCATTGATAATAGCCCCACTTGAAAAAATACAAAAGATGAATTCATCACTGCCGAAATTCATATGTGATGATTTGGATATTATTGATAGAAATAGTCAGAGATTACTCTTTTTGGTTAATCAACTTCTTGATTTCAGGAAAGCAGAACAAGGTGGGTTAAAATTAAAATACTCTTTGTGTAATGTCAATAGTTTGATTCTTGCTGTAAGTGATCGGTTTAGACCCACTATTGAGCAACAAGGTATTAAATTTGTAGTTGAATTGTCAGAAAATGATTTTTCTGCACTAATTGATAAAGAAGCTGCTACTAAACTTATTAGTAATCTTCTTACTAATGCAAGAAAATATACAAAAGACATAATCGTTCTTTCTTGTACGTTAAATGAGGAAAAGAACGAGTTCTCGATTTGTGTAAAAGATAATGGATGTGGTATATCTGATGAAGAGAAGAAGAAAATATTCAAGCCTTTTTATCAGTCTTCCAATAATAAACCTGGTACGGGTATAGGTTTAAGTATTGTAAAGAATATCGTGGATGCTCATAATGGATCAATAGAAATTGATTCTACAACAGGGGGAGGGTCTTCATTTATCGTTACTTTGCCTATAGGAAACGGTCAAAATATGTTTGAAGAGGACTCTATAGAGGATTTGTCATTGGTGCCTGAGGATATAATTGCTGATGCAGAAATAGAAGATGATAATAAAGAGAAGCAGACAATATTGATTGTCGATGACAACAAGGATATGCTTAAATTTTTGTCTGTGAACTTCTGTGATAAGTATAACACAATAACTGCAGAAGATGGGGAAGAGGCTTTGAAAATACTTAAGAAAAATGATATCTCATTTATTATAAGTGATTTAATGATGCCTAAAATTAATGGAATAGAGTTATGTAAAGCTGTGCGCTCAAATAATTCAACAAGCCATATCGCATTTATTTTGCTTACGGCAAAAACTGATATTAATTCTAAAATTGAAGGAATGGATTGCGGCGCTGATGCATATATTGAAAAACCATTTTCAATTCAGTATCTTGAAGCTTGTATTAAAAATATAATAGATATTAGAGCTCTGCTGCGCCAGAAATTTTCTAAGATGCCATTGATGCCAATAAGTTCAATAGCTGCCAATAGT
>CAYOGG010000100.1:0-5225 GCA_964403455.1 uncultured Bacteroidaceae bacterium
GAGATGAGAACAGTTTCAACTTTGATTTGAAGGAAGCAAAGAAGGTAGGAGCGGACTTTAAGAATGATTTATGCAATGGCATTGCGTGGTCGGTCAATTATCCGCAGAAACCATCTGTGCCTGCTTCCCGGCAGGGCGAGATGCAAGCTGCAATTACGGTATCGGCACGGACGGCAGGGTGTCCCTCTGCGTGGAGGAAAAGAACCGCTCTTGGTGTACCTCCAGCAGTGCCAATGACCAGAGAGCCGTTACCATTGAGTGCGCCAGTGATAAAACGGAGCCGTATGCTATGAACAGTGCGGTATATGAGACCCTAATCAAACTCTGCACGGATATTTGCAGGCGTAACGGCAAAAGCAAACTTCTGTGGTTTGCCGATAAGGACAAGTCCTTAAATTATGCTCCGAAGTCCGATGAAATGGTACTTACTGTCCATCGTTGGTTTGCCAACAAAAGCTGCCCGGGTGATTGGCTGTATGCAAGGCTGGGTGATTTGGCGGCAAAGGTTACGGCGGCACTTGGCGGTGCAGCACAGACCCCTTCAGCGGATACTTCTGTCTGGTATCGTGTCCGTAAGACTTGAGAGTATGGACAGAATCGCATACTCAACCCCATTGTTTTAGGTAATATGTCATAGGGCATTTTTACCCCTATTGTCTATGCCATTTCCGGTAATTAAATAGCGAACGTTTCCATGAAGGCATATCAAGAATACTGTCTCACAATTTTCTCGCAGATTTCTTGTGTTTTAAGGTATTGCTGATAATGCTTTTTAACATTTCTATTGTACTTTTCTAACTCTAATGAAATATTCATAAAATCCCTGCGTCCAAAATAATTACAAATACTAGGAAGCGATGCTGCAATCTGCTCTCTCATCTCTTCAATTTTTTCCTCATAATGGTCTTGTTGTGTTATATATATTAGTAATGGTTTATACCGTACCCATCCTATGCAGGCACGATAGAATCGATTGACAATTGCTTCAGAATTAGCAGGAATATTCTTTAGTTTGATAGGAAGCACTCCATTCATCAGATTGCGATAGTTGGAAAAGCCGTCATGAAATGTATAACAGGGTACACGTAATACCTTACGTTCACCTAAACATGTACTTAAAAAAGTATCTTCACCTCGTGCATTAGGTGGATTGTAAAAAGGACTTACTCTTTTTGGATTAGTTAGATTTATACATAAGTTTGAACCTGAAATAAACTTGGTATGATTAACTTGCTGAACCTCTTCTACTTCGTCACGCACTAGAATTTTAGTGTCAGCATAGGTAACACCTCCATTTTTCATAACGGAATGTATTGTATCCCAATTTATAATGTCATTGCTTATGGCTTCAATAAAGAGACGAAAATCATCTTCAGTCATTGTGTCATTGAACTCTATATGGGGAATTGGAGAAATATACCCACAGTGATGCCCATTAGTTATATCAGCATCTTTAATATATTTCAAGTGAGTTGATAGCACATGTTGGCCACCCCATATAGCGGTAGAGCGTGTATTGGTAACTGCCATTGGATATTCATCATCATCTAAAAAAATAAGATAATCCATTTTATTTTTCATGGCAAAATATAACACAGCATTGCGTTTACCTGCATAGCCTCTACTGAAAAACAACTGAGCTTCTTCTTTATCAATTATATTCTCATTTATTAAATAATCAATTTCTTCTTGGAGAGCAGTGCTGCCAATAAAATGTGAGCTATCAATCAAATTAAGCACATCTTTACTTACATTAGTATAATCAGTTGATTTTGTGTTTGAATACTTTAAATCATATGCAACAAAAAGGTTTAAACTAATGTTTTCTTTTTCTGTCAAACCACTTTCTTCCCAATTATAAACATTTGTTTTTAAAATCTTCTGAAAACTTTTGCGCCCTGTTGCAAAGCCTATTCCTACATTAATTTTTTTAACTTTTTCCATTCTTATACTCCTCTATTAATTGCTAATGACTCATATATGAGCTTTAGCTACTTTTTCTTTTCATTGGCGTGTAACCTGCTATTTGTCTATAATACTCTATAATTTGTGGAGTAATCTTGTCCCACGTGTATTTAGAAGCTGTTTTTAGTCCTTGGGAAATTATTTTTTTTCTTAATATGTCATTTTCAATTACACTAATAATCTTCTCCGCCATGTTTTCTGGATTGTTCATATGAAACATAATGCAATTCTTACCATCCTCTGCATATTCTACAACTCCTTTATTTTTCGTTGTTAAAACAGCACATCCAGACGCCATAGCTTCTAAAACTGGTAATGAAAATGATTCATAATGAGAGGCACATATAAAAACATCTGACTTTCTAAGCAAATCGCCAATCTGCCTTTGCTTTGGATTAACAAATACTGATCCCATTGGATGGATTGGTTTATCTGGGGTAACCCAAACAAGTTTCATTCTGTATCCTAACTCTTCTAAAATAGATAATGCTTGCATAATATCCGATATTCCTTTAAATTCATTGTTTTCACTGCCTATCATCATTAAAGTAAAATCTTGTTTTTCCTCTTTTACAATGTCATGATAGAAAATGGTATTGTCAATAGCATTATTGATAATCGTTGAATCCCGCCCAAAAATCTTTTTTATTTGTTCAGAAGCTCCTTGGGAAACCGTATAAATAAAGGAGACAAGTTGGTATTGTTTGTGTATATAATCTTTCTCTCTCTGGCAAACATCCCCCCATGCGAATAGATGATAATCTCCCTGTTCAAAATATACGACTGGGGCGATTTCTCTCGCAATGCATTCATATATTTCTCTCCAGTATGTTGCTACAATAACATCACATGATGGTATCCCCAATGCCAATTCCTCTGTAAATGGAACTTGAATATAATTGACATCATTACTTATTGGAAACCATGTTGGTTTTTCAAAATGTGATACAATCGTTGCACGCTGATTAAATCTTATAAGATTGTTTACATGTTCAAGAATAATTTTTGTACCGCCGCAAATTCCGACGTGTGTCATAACGTAAACAATATGAAGTTGATTACTTTTAGTGCTAGTTTTAATTAACTTCTGTTTTTGTGCATGTTTTAAATGAATTTCTCGCCTCATAAATTCTGTTTCTCTAAAGTTTTTTAAATCCATCATAATTCCTTTCTTCTATAAGGATTGATTACTAATTTTCTTAAATTAAAAATTGTTGAATCAAATCTAATAAAAAGCCCTCTCTTTTCGAAGAGGGCTTTTTTTTACACGAACATATATTTCTATTATAACTAATTGAACATTTATTGTCAAAGCGGGACAACTTAATTCCAGCGCTGTATGATTTATCAGCGCATTAAAAATACCTGATAGCACACATTTTCAGTATTCCGCAATCAGGTATTTGACTTAACACTCTTTCTATTTTCCAGTGAAAATTTCATATTATTGGGCAAAAACACAGTTTTATATTCTTCAATTGATTCCATAATAAATTAAGTAAGCACTAGTCACACCAATCTCGTCCAAGTCCTAATTTACCTCAATATGATTACTAGCTTTTTGTTGGGACAAAAGAACAACCGTCTCTACATGACTTGGGCAGACAGCAAAAGTCAAATTGGTGCATATACCAGCCTTGCAAATGCGAAAGCCTGTGCAGACAAAAATGCAGGCTATTTTGTATTCGATGAATCTGGCAAAGCAATCTATCCAAATGTGGACACATCTCCATCGGCTGTGCCTTTCATGGTGCGTGTGTCCATTTCTGACCTCAATATCCGTAAAGGTCCCGGCACGAACTATGCCAGAACGCAGTACATCCCGGTGGGTACATACACCATCGTGGAGGAAGCTGACGGACAGGGTGCTTCCAAATGGGGACGCTTGAAAAGCGGTGCTGGTTGGATTTCACTGGATTACTGCACTAAGGTTTAACTGAATATGTTGTGAATTGATAATGCCTGCCTTGGAGTGAAATCCTTGGCAGGCATTATTTTTTTGCAACAACAGGAACAAGTGCAACGAAATCCCCTATAAATGCTTACGCGCATACAAGCCCCTATCTACCTATTATTGTTCTGTTTTTATATATAGGTATAGTTGTTACACTTGTTCTTGTTGCATATTCGTTTTATGAAAATAATATAATTTCAAGAATACCCTCAAGTTTATCTTCTTGCCGTGGCTAAGAAGTAGGAGGTGTTTTGAAATGACGGAAGAACAAAGAAATCGGATTGTATCCGCAAGAAAAAACGGTATGGGATACACAAAAATTGCAGCTGAAATCGGGATGACAAAGAATGCCGTAGCTGCCTTTTGCAGAAGAAACGGTCTGTCAGGAAATATGTCTGTCAGTGCAGATAAAAGTGAAGATGGCTTGTGCCGTGAGTGTGGGAAACCACTCGTTCAGGAAGTTGGGATGAAAACAAGGGTGTTCTGTTCTAAGGAGTGCAAAGCAAAATGGTGGAGAGAGCATCCTGAAAAGATGAACCATAAAGCTACTTATCAATTTGTGTGTGCCGCTTGTGGCAGACCATTTGAAGCCTATGGCAATTCCAAAAGAAAATACTGCTCTCACGACTGTTATATCAATGCAAGGTTCAAAGGCGGTGGTGGCCATGAATGAAAAACAGTTAGAGGCAGAGCAGCAATACTATCTTGCCATATCGGTTGCAAAATCTATGTTCCAGAGTGGCATCATCTCTGCCGAAGTATTAGCCATAATTGATACAAAATTACTCGAAAAATGGCAGCCTATTTCTGCTATATTATTGTCGGATAATCCGTTGACTTTATAGCCTTTTAGAGTGATGTATAGTAACGGAAAGGAGTGGTTTTATGGCGAAAATACGAAAAATCGAACCACAAATGCCGTTAGTCAAAAAGCGTCAGAGAGTCGCTGCATACGCCCGTGTTTCAAGGGATACAGAGCGTCTTATGCATTCGGTTTCTGCACAAATCAGTTATTACAGTAATCTGATTCAGCATCATCCCGATTGGGAGTATGCCGGAGTATATGCGGATACAGGCATCAGCGGAACGGGCATCAAGGAACGAGATGAATTTCAAAGAATGCTTGCCGACTGCGAAAACGGCAAAATCGATATTATTCTGACCAAGAGCATTTCCCGTTTTGCGAGAAACACGGTAGACCTTCTGGCTACGGTAAGGCATCTGAAAGCAATCGGAGTGGAGGTCAGATTTGAAAAGGAGCAAATCAATTCCTTTTCCGGGGACGGAGAATTGATGCTTTCTATCC
>CAYOGG010000101.1:0-5125 GCA_964403455.1 uncultured Bacteroidaceae bacterium
CCCTATCGCACCCGTCTCATGGTCGGCAGTTACCACGATCAATGTCTCATGGCGGTGCTTCAGATAGAAATCGTACGCCACCTTTATTGCATTATCGAAATCAATCACCTCTTTGAAACATGTAGCAGCATCATTGCCATGACAAGCCTGGTCAATGCGTCCACCCTCAATCATCATGAAAAAGCCCTTCTTAGGCTCTTTCATCATAAAGTCCAATGCCGCCGTAGTGATGTCCACCAAGTTCAGGTCACCTTCCTTTCTGTCGATGCTGAACGGCAGATGCTCCTTGTCGGCATTGACATCTTGTTGCAGTAGAATCATCTTCTTTGCAGTAGCCGCCTTCTCACGATAGTCGCCGTAGCCGCGCGCCACGGTAAAACCGTTCTTTTCAGCATTTACGTAACAACCCTCATCATTCGAGTTAGTATCAATAGCCTGTTGAAAATCACAGCCGGCAACAAACTGCACAAAAGGCGATTCACCCAACTGCATACCTATATTGTGGTAGAAATTACGATTAGGACTGTGAGCATAGAACACAGCCGGAGTAGCATGGTTCACACTCACCGTAGTACCTATAGCTACCTGCCGACCCGCTTTCCACGCTCTCTCCGCAATTGATATCGCCGGAGTCTTCTTGTCAGGCAACATACCCAGCACTTCATTGTTGGTTTTATTACCGCTTGCCAAAGCCGTCCCCGCGGCAGCACTATCCGTGATATAGCTTGATGCCGAATAAGAAGTAGCTATTCCCGTGTAGGGAAATGTCGTAAAACAGAGCGGGCTCACACCAATACGGCCATCCACGTCAGCCAGGAACATCTCAGTACCCAAAATCTGATTCAGACCCAAACCGTCACCCACAAAATAAAACACATATTTAGGTGCCTTTGCGCTGACACTCAAAGAAATAACAAATGCTGCAGCCAGAGTAGCTACAGCCAGTTTTATAAGTCTCATTTTCAATACACTATATTTATTTTATTATCTCCATCGAGATTATCATAACATCATCCTTCGGACGATCATGACTATCAGTCTTAATCTTTTCAATCTTATCCACCACATCCATACCGTCTATCACCTCACCGAACACCGTGTACTGATTATCTAAGAACGGAGTGCCTCCCTCCTTAGTATAAGCCTTGACCTGCTCCTCAGTAAAGTGGAACGGACCATTCTTTTTTGCTATCTCAGTAGTCTTGGCTACCAACTCATCCTGCAGCTTCTTCAGACCCGCGTTGTCATTGGCATTTTGCATATTCACAATGCTGTCACGTTTCTCCAGACACAGCTTACCGAAAATACTCTGCATCTCCTGCTGATTCATCTGACCCTCCATCTGTTCCAGCTCCATCTTACCGTATTTCTTACCGGTCACAATGTAAAACTGAGAACCCGAAGATTTTTTTTCAGGATTCACCTGATCTGCCATACGAGCAGCACTCAGAGCACCGCGCTTGTGAAAATACTGCGGATAAACAAACTCCGCGTCAATCATATATCCCGGTCCTCCACTCCCAAGCATCACATCCTTTTGTGCACCCTTTGACTGCGGGTCGCCCGTCTGAACCATAAAATCCTTTATCACACGGTGAAACAAGGCACTGTCATAATACTGTTCATCAACTAATTGAATGAAGTTATTTCTGTGCAGTGGAGTCTCGTTGTATAACTTAATTTTTATGTTACCCAATGTGGTCTTGATTAAAACTTCCGTCTCCGGCTCTTTGTTCTGCGCGTTGGCATTGTGCGAAGCATTTCCTCCGCAGGAATTCAGTGTAGTACTCATTAAAAGAAAAGCGATTATTTTTGATTTCATACAAATTTGTCTTTTGGAATTCTATTTCAGATTCGTTACTTCAAGGAACAAAGATAGTGCAAGCCGAGAGTAAAGCCAAAAAAAAAGCTTGCTTATTTTTTGGCTTTACCGAGGCGCCGCCTATCTTCGAGGCGCAGCCTCAAAGATAGGCCTCAAGCCGAGAGTAAGGTGGTGTTCATTGATAGTCACTATCTTCGAGGCGCAGCCTCAAAGATAGGCCTCAAGCCGAGAGTATTGGAGCCGAAGTGGATGGTCATCTTCGAGGCATTAGCCTCAAAGATAGGCCTCAAGCCGAGAGTAAGGTCGAGCCGATGCAGATCGCCCGTTGATTTCACTTTTTATGAAATATTGTTTAAGTTACATTTTTAAAGTGAGTTGATAGGCCCAAGAAATATGGTAAAGAATGCTTGTGAAAATATATTGGAAAAAAGCAGTTCGCTGTATTCTATGTTTCGTCTAGAATCGTTACTTTTGCAAAACAATACGCATTTTGATATAATGAAACAAAGCTTTATGAAGAAAATAGCCGTGTACATATCTAAATACTTAAGTACACGAGTCGTTTTTACATTAGATTTATTAATCTGTACCTTATCATCGCTGCTGGTTACAATACCGGCGAATTATATTATCGGAGAATATTTAGTCGGAGGACGTTTCATACTTCTTTGGACCGTTGCTTCATTTGTCTTTTCCGCCATTGCTGTCAGTATAGTCAAGAGTTATAAAATCATTATACGCCACTCTACGATAAGAGATCTCGCCGGATTTCCTTTTAGCGTATTTTATAAGGATGTGATGCTTGGTCTGTTTGTTCTTCTGATGTTCCCCGAAATATCAATCAGCTCGCTCTTTTGGCTGTTATGTGCCGATTTTTTTATCACCCTCTCCCTATTAATATGTGTTCGCCTATTGATGATAATACTCTATGACATCTTCAAGAACAAGCTGCGCGAACGTCAGAACTGCAAACGAATATTGGTTTACGGCACTACGGACAAATCGGTATCCGTACTGCAACGTTTCTGGGACTCTTCTCACTTCGAGATAGTAGGATTTATCTCGGGAGAAAAAATCTCACGTCATTTTGAGATATCCAACCTTCGTGTCTATAACATTGACACAGAGGAGCAATTTGCACGCTTATCTGCCGATTTGGGCCTTGGCGGAATACTCTTCACTGCTGAGTCAGACGCAAAGGCCGAGCAGGATCGTTTGATACAATATGCCACTCATTCGAATATTAAAATACTTATGGTTCCTTCTGTAGATGAAATCGACGGAAACAACCTGCTTCATTATCGCATACGTGAAATCAAGATAGAAGACCTTTTGGGGCGTGATGAGATAAAATGCTCTTTAGATGAAATCCGCAAGTGCTTTACTTCTCGGACTGTATTGGTTACCGGTGCTGCCGGTTCCATAGGTTCCGAGTTGTGTCGTCAGTTGGCAGGGCTCGGAGTTGAGAAACTCATTCTCTTCGATAATGCCGAAACTCCGGTGCATAATTTGCGTTTGGAACTTGAGGACAAATTTCCCGGTTTGGAATTCGCCCCTGTCATAGGGGACGTTCGTGACTTAAATCGTTTGGACTTTGTCTTCCGTGAGTATCATCCTAACAATGTATTTCATGCCGCTGCTTACAAACATGTGCCGCTCATGGAAGAAAACCCGTGTGAGGCTGTTCGTGTCAATGTAATAGGTTCCAAAAACGTAGCCGATAAATGTCTTGAGTACGATGTTGACATGATGGTGATGATAAGTACGGACAAGGCAGTCAATCCCACCAATATCATGGGTTGCAGCAAACGTTTGGCTGAGATCTATGTGCAGTCATTGGGGCTTGCACTTGAGAGCGGCAAAAAACAGGGAAACACCAAGTTTGTCACCACCCGTTTCGGAAACGTCCTCGGCTCCAACGGTTCCGTCATCCCGCATTTCCGCAAACAGATCGAGCACGGAGGCCCCGTTACCGTCACCGATCCGCGTATCAATCGCTTCTTTATGACCATTCCGGAGGCTTGCCGTTTAGTCATGGAAGCCTCCATAATATCACAGGGTAATCAGATCGTCGTCTTCGACATGGGTGACCCGGTTAAGATAGACTATCTGGCACATCGCATGATTGAGCTGGCCGGCTTCATACCAAATCAGGATATCATGATAACCTATACCGGTCTGCGTCCCGGTGAGAAACTCTATGAAGAGGTGCTCTCCAGTACGGAAAATTCCGATCCGACCAAGCATGACCGTATCCGTGTAGCCCGTGTACGTCAGTATAACTATGATGAAGCGGAGGCCATAGCGGAAAAACTCAGTGACTTTTCTATCAAAGCGAAAATACCCGAAATGATACGTCTTATGAAGAAGACCGTTCCCGAGTTCAAGAGTAAGAATTCGCCTTTTGAGATATATGATAAAGAGTGAACTCTGAAATATCGTATTTATAACACTCACAAATGTCTGAAATGGGCGATATAACAAGCTGGTTTGTAGCATACGTCAAGTACTGTCACGAAAAACGCGTAGCGTCCCTTCTCGAAGCTCTTGGAGTAGAATATTATCTGCCCATACAACAGATACGCCGCAAGTGGAGTGACAGAGTCAAGATTGCAGACCGCTTGGTGCTCCCCAGGCTCATCTTTGTACGCACTACGCTAAATCGTCGTATTTATTTGTTAAATGAAATACCTTCCATGTTAGGTTATATGACCATCTGTGGGGCCTATACTCCGGTGGTGGTGCCGGATCACCAGCTGGAACTCTTTCGTTTTATGGTAGAAAATGCCGATGAGAACGTATATATAGAGACCGGGCCTCTTTCCCCCGGAGATCATGTACGTGTAAAGGAAGGACCCTTAGAGGGTTTGGAATGTGATTTGGTAGAAGTCGAAGACCGTCGCTGCATAGCCGTTGGTCTGGGTGTCATAGGCAATGCAACGCTTGAAATATCGCCGAGCAAATTGGAAAAAGTCAAGGTCACTTGATTTTTTTTTAGTTATTTATTAGGAATAAGGTGCATTAAAAAAAATGTGCCGTTTATATGTTTGTTATTTGTAAGATAACCTATAAATAGGTATTTTTGTCTCTCGCAATAAAAGATACAAATCGTCCGTCACTCTGTGACAGGCGACCGCGGAGCGCGCCCAATCCTTAACAACATTCGATCAAGTAAATAATCAAAATACATAATCACTCAATGAAAATCTCGACAAGACAGTTGACAACGCCATTGAAAAGGCTAATAATGTTTATCATGTCATTGGTTACAGTAGTAGCCGTCAGTGCACAGTCGGCCGCCAT
>CAYOGG010000102.1:0-5019 GCA_964403455.1 uncultured Bacteroidaceae bacterium
AATAGCGGAATTGAATCTATAGTCATCCCCGAGTCAGTGACCGATATAGGAGAAAGTGCATTTACCGGATGTAATAAGCTTAGATCCGTATCATTGCCATCATCTCTCACTTCAATAAAAAACAATACATTCAATTGTTGTTTTGAACTATCTTCAATAACCCTGCCCTCGAATTTAAAAAATATAGGCCAAGGTGCGTTTGCTTACTGTACATCAATGACCTTATTGACAATACCGGCATCTGTTGATAGTATAGGGATGAATATCTGCTACTATTGTCCAAACTTGCAATCAATAAAGGTTGACAGTAAAAATCCGGTTTACGATTCCAGAAACAATTGCAACGCAATTATTGAGACAGCCACAGACAGAATAGTTTTGGGAATAGTCGGTACGTCAATTCCAAAGACAGTTAAGTCAATCGGTAGTTACGCATTCAAGACCTCTCTTATCGACCGTGTATATATTCCTCGAAACTTGACGCATATAGGTAACGGTGCATTCTCTTACTGTAAATCACTGACCTCAATCTCTGTTGATCCACATAACCCCGTATATGACTCCCGTGGCAATTGTAATGCCATTATAGAGACTGCAACCAATACGTTGATAGCAGGATGCATTCGAACCGATATTCCTCAAAGTGTGACCATTATAGGCAAGAATGCCTTTCATGGTTGTTCTACTCCGGTCTTTTTAGATTTGTCAGCCAACATTAAGAAGATAGATGACTGCGCATTCGCAGAATGCTATCAGTTGAATTTAGTCATATTGCCTCCTTACTTAGATTACATAGGAGACTATGCTTTTGCAGATTGCAAACTTTTGAGCTATCTGAGGATAAATGATATCAAGTCATGGGGTTATTATACCTTTGGAAGTAATAAATCACTTTATGATGTAGCTTTCAATGTGCCTTTAAAATCTATTGGTTATTCTGCATTCAGCGGTTGCAGTTCATTAAATAGTTTGGTACTGCCGGAAGGGTTGGATTCTATTAAACATAGTGCGTTTGGTCATTGTGAAAATTTGGAATATGTCAGATTTCCTTCAACTCTGAAGTATATTGGAATAGGTGCCTTCTCCGGATGTACATCACTTAACTCACCCATATTGCCTGAAGGGTTAAATGATTTAGGACTTGGTGCTTTCTCTTATTGTCATAACATTAAGGAATTGGATATTCCAAAAAGTGCGGTAAACACATATACTTATTATACAGGTGGAGGTATGAAAAACCTGCGAGTGCTGAAACTCCCGTCACCTGATGTATTGAGGAAGCTCAGTATGCCTAATTGCTACCATCTTGAGAAGATTATCATTAAATAATAATTACCGGACAGCAATAAATTAAAAGAGAAACTGTTTTCTATATAACTAATTTACATATAAAAACCACATTATGATGTGGGCCTATTAATAACAATTAAATTTTTAACAAATGAAAAAAGAAATCTTTGGAATTGCAGCAATGATGTTGCTTATTGGAACAATGACTTTTACGTCATGCTCGGATGATTGTGTGTTCGGTTATGATGAGGAATGGGACGATATGATTCCCAGAACAAAACAGATTATTACAACAGATCCGGATGTGAGCAATAAAAATTATATAATGATAGGAGAAGGTGAATGTGCAGTTGTAGCTATAGCTCAGGCGAGAAAACAGCTTAAGTATTTTGGTAATAATATGTACGTTGAGGAATCTGATTACTATGATATAATTGCGCATATTCAGCAACAAGAGCAATGTTCAATGGCAGATTATCAATATGATTTATATAATGATGGTTCTTATGGTGTCACTAGGACTGAAAGTCAATGGAAATCAATATTTGGTTGTGATGAAGCAATTCAAAAATCTAATTTTGATTTTGGTACAGAGACAATAAGAAGCATTTCATGGTATGGAGAGAGGATTTATTTAGGTAAGTCTCATGTAGATTATATAAAAAAATATATACCTGCTTCCGGTGGTCAACCAGCAAAATTTCTTAATGGATCAGGTGACAGAGTTGATGTTTCTGAATATAATGTTGTATATAAATAATTATTGCTTTACGGAAAAACCATTATTGAAAAAAACTATTCAGTTTTTTTCAATAAAATAATATGCTAAACACTCTGGTGTGTGATATTTTAAAACTTTTTTAATATGGAATTTAGAATTGCAACTTATAAAACTATATGTATAGGAGTGATTTCATTGGCATCATCTGTAAATATGATTAACGCTCAGACGTCTGATATTGATTCCATTAGATCTGACTCAACACTTTTCAGCGCTGCAGGAAGATTGGTTAGTTTTGGCTGTAGTGTTATAAAAGATTCAGTCTGGGAGAAATACGTTGACAATATCAAGAGTGGAGATACAATTACCGATCCATATGCATTAAATAAGATAACTAAAGATTCTCATAATTATATTTTAGGCTATGCAGGCTCTTGGTTAAAAGGTGTGAATTTATATACAAAGGATGGCGTAAAATATGAAATGAAAGAAGATCAAAACTATTACTTGGCTGTAGCCCATTTAGTATCGGATTCTATGAAGGTTTGGGAAGTTCCCGATTCATTTGAATATAACGGAAAAATGTGCTACATCCCTTTTATCAACGCACGTCCTGAAGTTGATATTAATAGACCCACGATTAATGATGAAGCTCGGGGTATGTATTATGTAAACCTTACCAAGGTGGTTCTTCCTTATTACATTGAAGAAATATCCGGTTTTTCTAACTTCTTATCTCTTGAAGAGGTAATCTTTAAAGAACCGGAAGATGACGATATTAAAAGGAACGAATTTGAAGGTATAGATATATATAGTCAGTCATTCTCAAACTGTCCCTCTTTAAAAAGGATTGTATTACCTGAAGGAGTTACTGACATTGAAGATTTTTGCCTCATGAATTGTGATAATCTGACGGAAGTCATACTACCAAATAGTTTGGATTATATTGGGGACGAAGTTTTGTCGCAATGTGCTAAACTAGAGCGCATACATATTCCTGCAGGAGTAAAATTTATAAACATAGGAGTGCTTTCAAATTGTCCCAATCTAAAAGAAATCACTGTTGATCCCAACAATCCTTATTTTGATTCACGAGATAATTGCAACGCAATCATTGACAGCAAAACGAGCAAATTGATTATTGGCTGTAGCGGCACCGTAATTCCAGGCAGCGTGAATTCTATCGCAGAGAATGCTTTTATGGGAAGCGGCATTGAATCAATCGACATTCCCGAGTCAGTGATTGAGATTGAAGCAAACGCATTTGCCGGATGCAATAAGCTTAGATCCGTATCATTGCCATCATCTCTCACTTCAATAAAAAACAATACATTCGATTGTTGTTTTGAACTATCTTCAATAACTCTGCCCGCGAATCTTAAATTGATAGGCGAAGAGGCGTTTCGTTATTGTACATCCATGACTGCATTGACAATACCGGCATCTGTCGATAGTATCGGAAGGAACGTTTGTATGAATTGTCCAAACTTGCGGTCAATAAACGTGGATAGCAAAAACCCGGTTTACGACTCAAGAAAGAATTGCAACGCAATTATTGAGACAGCCACAGACAGAATAGTCTTGGGGATAGCCGGTACGTCTATCCCCAAGACAGTTAAGTCTATAGGTAGTTACGCATTCAATACTTCTCTTATCGACCATGTATATATTCCTCGAAACGTGGCGCATATAGGTAACGGTGCATTTTCTTACTGTAGATCACTGACCTCAATCTCCGTTGACCCGCGAAATACTGTATATGACTCTCGTGATAATTGTAATGCTATTATCGAAACCGCAACCAATACATTGATTGTAGGATGCATTCGAACCAATATCCCTCAAAGTGTGACGGCTATAGGCAAGAAGGCCTTTTATGGAGGTTTGACTCCGGTTTTTCTTGATTTGTCAGACAACGTCAAAGTGATAGATGACTATGCTTTTGCTGAATGTGATTATTTGAATATAGTTTTATTGCCTCCTTCTTTGGATTACATAGGAGACTACGCTTTTGCAAGAAGTGAAAATTTTAACCATTTGAGGATAAATGATATCAAATCATGGGGTCATGATACCTTTGGAAGTAATGAATCACTTTATGATGTAGTTTTCAAAGCTCCTTTAAAATCTATTGGTTGGTCTGCATTCATCGGTTGCAGTTCATTAAGGAGTTTGGTACTTCCGGAAGGGTTGGATTCTATAGATGATTCTGCGTTTTATCACTGTGAAAATTTGGAATATGTGAGATTTCCTTCAACGCTGAAATTTATTGGTAACCGTGCATTTAGTAGTTGTAAATCACTTAATTCACCCATATTGCCTGAAGGGTTAATTGATATAAGGCTTGATGCTTTCTTTTATTGTCATAACATTAAGGAATTGGATATTCCAAAAAGTGCTGAAAACACATATTACAATACAGGTGGCGGTATGAAAAACCTGCGAGTGCTGAAACTCCCATCTCCGGATGTACTAAGGAAGCTCAGTATGCCTAATTGCTACAACTTGAAAAAGATTATCATTAAATAATACTCAGAATAGAGACGTTATATTTGTGATTATGTGGTGTTGTTATTAACCGAATAGGGTCTGCTGAACAGTTTATATTTAGCAGACCTTATTTTTGAATTCGAATCGACTTCTAAATACTAATGCAAAGACTCTTCCGTTATTAAGACATATGAAATATATAGAAAGAGTGATTAGACAACGATATATGTGGCTGTTGCTACTGGCGCTATCTTGCATCGGCTGCAATCATGATGATGTTTATTCTACTGACAGCAGATATAAGTTGTCTTTTTCGATGGATACCATCTCTTTTGATACGGTTTTTTCTACCGTAGGTTCTGCTACTACGAGAATGTGTATTTACAATCGGAATAATGTTCCGTTACAGTTTGATGTTGTAATGGCAAGCGGTAACGGCCCTTTCCGGGTTAATGTAGATGGGCAAAGCGGTTATCTGTTTGATGATTTGGTACTTGATGCGAATGATAGTATGTATG
>CAYOGG010000103.1:0-4866 GCA_964403455.1 uncultured Bacteroidaceae bacterium
TGATGATTTTGGACGCAGAGGGGTAGGTGAGAACAAATGAACAACGAGTTAACTAGATTGTCAAGACAAAAAGAAAGAGCCCCACGGCGGTCAACCTACAAGGCTCATTCATTATGCGACTGACCATAATGGCCAATTGAAGTTACTAACTAATATAGCAGAAATGTAGGAGAAAAGCAATGAAAATAAAGAGTTGTAGTTCAGGATTTCAGCAAATACACGCTGAGACAGATGGCGGTGATTTGATTGTATTGGACGGGCAGAGTTGCCTTGAAATAATGTATGCACTATTGGAAATGGTTCAATATCCGAATTATGAGGATTTTGTAGACGATGTTGACAATTATGTTAGGAAGAACAACAGGTGATAGGGATGTATATAGGAATATGTATTGAAACAGGAAAAAGAGTACTGGAAGAGGACGCGTTTGCTTATGCAATGGAACGATGCACAACAGATTATGCGTGTGATTTCTTGCATGAGTTTGGGGAAGATTTGAGAAATCTATCTACTGCTTATGATTTGCAGAAATTCAGAGCAGATGTAGTTGAGTGGTTCTATTCCGGCAACTGGATTAAGGAGGATAAGGATGAAATTGCAGTTTAGAAAGTTGAGAGCGGATGAAATAGATGTCCGAATTGCTAATGTTAAAAATAATGGTGTTACCTTGCTACTTTACAAGGATGCAAGATGTGACCAGAACATTCTTGATGAAACAGTTGGAAGTACTGGTTGGCAGAGACACCATACAAGGGAGAATGCAAATTGCATTGTATCAATCTGGGATGATGATAAGCAACAGTGGATTGAGAAAGAGGATACCGGAACGGAGAGTTACACGGAAAAAGAAAAAGGACTCGCTTCTGATTCTTTCAAAAGGGCTTGCTTCAACTGGGGAATAGGTAGGGAGTTGTACACATCACCATTTATATTTTTCTCTGCTGAAAAATGCAATATTGAAAATGGGAAGTGCTATGACAGATTTTCAGTTTCAGATATTGATTATACAGGAAATGCTATTTCAATGCTTGTCGTAAAAAACGAAAAGACAGGAGCGGTATTCCAATATGGTGTGCAGGGCAGTAAAAATGTTGAACAATCAGATGAACCACAACAAAGTAGGATTACAGCTGTTCAGATTGGAAGTATTACAGATTTATGTGCAGCATACGCAGATATGGTAACTGATAAAACCGCAGGTGATGTTTTGAAGATATTGAAAACAAAGTTCAAATTTGATAATGTACCGGATTTATCAGAAGAAAAAGCTAAAACAGTTATTTTGCAACTTAAAAAATGGATTGAAAAGCAGAAAGAGGTTGATTCGGAATAATGGAATGTACAGGGAAATTTATCGGTATTCAGAACAATCCAATAACCAATGAATGCAGTGTAGTGTTCCGAGTCAATGAACCGCAGGTGTTTCTTAATGAATATGACAAACTATCACGAGAGGAGAAGTTGTCTATTGAAGTTAAGAAATACCGCAAGAAGCGGTCACTGGATGCAAATGCCTATTGTTGGGTGCTTCTCACTAAATTAGCAAGTGTCCTTAATACATCAAAAGACGAATTGTACGAGATAATGCTCAGACGTTACGGAGAGCCGTATAAGGACGATGATGGGTACATTACCATTACTGTCAAATCTTCTGTGGATATGAGCAAGGTAGACGGTCACTGGATGATGATTAAGGAATTAGATAAGTGGAAGTCATACATGATGATAAAAGGATCTTCTGAATATGATACTGCTGAAATGGCAAAGTTCATTGACGGAATCATATCAGAGTGTAAGGAACAGGGCATTGAAACCATGACACCTGCTGAGATAGAGGAGATTAAAATGTTATGGGGAAAGTAAAAAGACTATGGAGCATCTTCACTGATGATATGAACCGTTGCATTTATACCGGCAGTAATGTAGTAGAACGTCATCATATTTTTTATCAGATGGGTGGTGGCATGAAAGAGCGATGTGAGAAATACGGATTTATTGCTCCCCTGCGCCCCGATTTACACCCAAATGGAGTATTTGCCGGACAGAGTGCAAAATTGGTCGATACGGAACTAAAACAACGGTGTCAGAGGTATTACGAAGAGCATTACGGCACACGTGAAGAATTTATGAATGAGTTCGGGAGGAACTATCTTGAATAACATAGCAAAAATAAAATCCATTGAAGCACATCATAAAAGGATTTTGTTGGAATTGAATCAGGAATTGAATGACAACAGCGGTATATATTTTCTGACACGGACGGATGAAAACGGTATCAGATATGCCTATATCGGACAAGCGAAGCATATTTTGACAAGGCTTGCACAACATTGTGTTGGATATCAACACATAGACTTATCACTTAGGAAGCATGGCTTCTATACTGACACGACTGTTTGTGGTTGGAAGATAGGGTTCTTGAATTATCCTGAATCGAAGTTGGATGAATGGGAACAGCATTATATTAAAGCATATGCTCAAAGTGGTTATCAGTTGAGAAATAAGACCGCCGGAGGGCAAGGACAGGGAAAGCAACAAATTGACGAATATCGTCCGGCAAAGGGCTATAGAGACGGAGTAAGGCAAGGATATCTGAATGCAAGTCGTGAGGTGGCACATATGTTTGATAAGCACCTTAATTTTTCCACTAAAAGCGATAAGCCAAACAAGAATCAAGATAAAGCAGCAATGAAGTTTCGTGAGTTTATGGAATTTTGCAAAAGGAGTGATGTTGATGAACATAGTTGATTTTATTCCATATGGGAACGATAGCCCGGTCACAAGAAAAGAGTTGTGCGACAGAACCGGCATGGGTGACAGAGCGGTTCGCAAGGCTATAGAGGAAGCAAGTTTTATGTTTCCGATTATCAATCTTTCGGACGGAAGAGGTTATTACATAGCCGTAGATGATAATGATCCTGGAGTGAAACGGTATTACAAACAGGAGTTGAGTCGTATCAGAAGTAAGAATAAAAGTCTGCAAGGTATCCGTAAGTTGATTGAAAAACAAAAGCAGAATGATAAGCAACTTGCAGGGCAGATATCATTATTTGATGGAGGTATATATGAATAAGTGTTTTTTAACTGGAAGATTAACAAGAGACCCAGAGGTCAGATATTCGTCAGGTAATACGCAGACAGCCATTGCTAGATATTCCTTGGCAGTTGACAGACGTTTCAAGCGAGACGGAGACGAACAAACAGCAGATTTCATTAATTGTGTTGTATTTGGCAGAGGGGCAGAATTTACTGAGAAATATCTCAGAAAAGGAACGAAGATTGCCATAGTTGGCAGAATTCAAACCGGAAGTTATAACAATAAAGACGGTGCCAAGGTATACACGACAGAAATAGTTGTCGATGAACAGGAATTTGCTGAAAGCAAGACATCCGGAGATAATGACAGAACAGTACCGGAACAATCAACAGGTGACGGCTTCATAAATGTTCCTGAAGGAATAGACGAAGAACTACCGTTCCACTAGGAGGGCATATGGCAGGCAGACCAATAAAAGAGGGCTTAGACTACTTTTCTTTGGATTGCCACATGGATGATAAGGTTAAGTTGATACAAGCGGAATTTGGCTTAAAAGGTTTTGCGGTAGTCGTTAAACTGCTTCAAAAGATATATGGAGAGTTTGGTTACTATTGTGAATGGAATGAGGACACGCTATTGCTGTTCATGTCTGAGAATGGTGTGAACAGTGATAGTAAGAAAATGATAAATGAAATAGTGTCTGCTTGTATCCGGAGGAACATTTTTTCAAGTGATTTATTTGAGCGGTATGGAGTCTTGACGTCTCATGGAATTCAAAAGAGGTATCTGTTGGCTACATATGAGCGCAAAAAGGTTGAATTGAAAAAAGAGTACCTTTTGGTTTCTATACCCGAAAATCATATAAATGTGGATGAAAAACCAATTAATCGTGCGATAAATTTAGATAATCGTGCGACAAATACGCAAAGTAAAGTAAAGGAAAGCAAAGTAAATAAAAGAAAAGATATATGTCGTTTCACTCCACCGACCGCAGATGAAGTCAGAGCATATTGCCAAGAGAGGAATAATCAAGTTGATCCTGAACGTTTTATCAATTTCTATGAATCAAAAGGTTGGATGATTGGTAAAAACAAAATGAAAGACTGGAAAGCGGCTGTTAGGACGTGGGAGCGTAAGGATGCAGATCAAAAAAAAGCACCGAGCAATAATAAGTTTAATAATTTTGATAGCCGGTCTTATGATTTTGATGATCTGGAGAAGCAATTACTTGGAGGTGGACATTAAATGTATGAATGTTGTTATCCCGATTATTTGAATGATAATTGCTTACAGAAAGGCAGGGACGATAGATGAGTGAATTTGTATCATGTGAAAGATGTAAATATGCTACAGAGGATTTGAATGGAAAACATTGCGGTTGTTGTAAACATAACGAGTCACAAAGATGCATAGAAAATTTTACACATATAACCAACGCAGACCGTATCCGTTCCATGAGTGATGAAGAACTGACAGAGTTCATAGCAGATTACAAAATAGAGAAAACCTATGCTGCCGTATGTCACTTTAATGGAGCTTGTAGAAATTGGTGTCCTGTATTAAAAGAAGATAGTATGTGCCCTTACAGTGACAAAGAAATGATTGAAATGTGGCTTCAATCAGAAGCAGAAAGTGAGGAAGTATGACAGTAAAAGACGCTATAGTTGGATTTGAAATGGATAATGCATTATTTTCTTCTGGCAGAAATAACGATGCAGTAATAGAACGCAATAACATGGCTATTCAAGAAGAATTGAACAGGAGGAATAAAATATGAGATTGGAAAAAACAGTTGAAGAAATGACAAAATTCATCAGAGAAAGGAAAA
>CAYOGG010000104.1:0-4852 GCA_964403455.1 uncultured Bacteroidaceae bacterium
GCATAGCGAAGAGCCACCAAATCAACCCAACCGCAACGACGACGACGACCTGTAACCGCACCGAATTCATAACCGCGATCAGAAAGGGTTTCACCGTCAGCATCAAAGAGTTCTGTCGGGAATGGACCGCTGCCTACACGGGTACAATAAGCCTTCATAATGCCGAAAACTTTGCCTATCATATTAGGTGCCACACCCAACCCGGTACACGCACCTGCACATACGGTATTAGATGATGTCACAAAAGGATAAGAACCGAAGTCAATATCCAACATAGTGCCCTGGGCTCCTTCACATAATAAACTCTTACCCTCTCTTAGCAGGTTATTTACATAATGTTCGCTATCTACAAATCTGAACTCTCTCAGATATTCTATACCCTCTCTCCAAGCATTCTCTGATTGAGTCAAATCATATTCGAATCCGAGACCTTTCAAAGTACGTTCATGAAAAGCTTTCGCCTCAGCATATCTATCCTCAAAATCCGGTCTGAGAAGATCGCCTATGCGGACACCTGTACGAGCTACCTTGTCCGTATATGTCGGCCCGATGCCACGACCTGTAGTACCAACTTTACTATTACCTTTTGAAGCCTCAATAGCACTGTCCAAAAGACGGTGCGTAGGTAAGATGAGATGAGCTTTCTTGGAAATAAGCAATCTGCTCTTCAAATCAATACCTGCTTTTTCCAAGGATTCTGCCTCAGCCTTAAACAAAGCTGCATCAATCACCATTCCATTACCTATAATATTCTGCTTATCACCTTGAAACACTCCTGACGGAATGGACTTCAGCACAAATTTCTTATTATCAAAAATCAAAGTATGACCGGCATTCGGACCTCCCTGAAAACGAGCAATCACATCATAACGTGGAGTAAGAACATCCACAACCTTACCCTTGCCTTCATCGCCCCATTGCAGGCCCAGAAGAACATCAATCTTTTTTCCTTCCATTTTTTTGTTTTTCTATTTTGTTCAAAATCTTTTTCTGTTTTCTTTTAAGTGCGGCAGAACACTTGGAACATAACCCATACACATACAGCGAATAGCTTGAAATAGTAAACCTTTTCACTCGCATTGCCTCTATCTGTCTATGAACATTATGATCATCATATTCCATTACCATACCACACTCCGTACAAATTAAATGACCATGAGAAACCTCCTTAAACGATTTTTCATACTGAGCTCCCTCAGTAAACCTATGCTTATGAACCAATTTCGCATCAACCAGCAATTCCAGATTGTTATATACCGTTGCCCTACAAACACGGAAATTAAATTCTTCGGCCATCTTTTCAACCAACATCTCAGGAGTAAAATGACCTTCAATCGAATATATGGCATTCAAAATAGCAAAACGCTCCGGAGTATTTCTAAGTCCGTGCAAACGAAGATATTCTGCCAAAACTTGTTTAGGCTGTTCTTCCGAATCACTCTTTTCCATAGAAATCCCTATAACTGTTCATTGCCACTCTTGCTCCCTGAGCCGGAAAAACCGCATCACCCGCCATAGCGACGGCAACCTGATCCAGAAACTCCGAAAGATATCTTTCGTTAATCTCCCGACCCTGCTTCAAAAGGTGCGCCATCGTCAAAAACCCACAATATTGAAACATATCCCTGCTATCTGCCATCCATTTAAAAGCCAATGTAGATGCATCCTTCATTTTGCAGTAGAGATACATAGAACATATTTCAGCCAAATCAGGAAATTCCGTTTGTTCTACCCATAAGTCTGCCATATCCGGCAGAAATTCTTCCACAGGCTGAACTAGAGCTGCCAAAATCTTACACTCTCGTACATCCTGTTTCCATAATAAAGCTGCAAAGTCTCCGTTTTTATCATATTCGGCTGCAATATCCTTAATTCGGGGTAACTCCACACCGTAATTAAGTTTATAACGAATCCCGGCATCCTGCATACTTTTGAATGCCGGCCCGTTCATAACAAGCCGCAGCTTATTTCTTACCTCAAGAATCTGCTCCTCGACAGTCATTTTATTTCATATCAATAACTAAGTACCCGTTCTGAATTTACAACAATCATATTGGAATACTTATTAAAAAATCCATATTATAACCTCAACAATACTATTCGGAATACTCCAAATTGTCAGAAAAAATCATCTATTTTTGCTGATGTCTCGCTCTATACTGGTGGGGTGCTTCGCCATTAGCCTTATAGAAAGCCGTATAAAAGGATTGCCTATTGGCAAAACCGGCCATCAGACCTATTTCCTCCATCGTTTTGTCAAGATAACGTTTATCCAAAATCATATGCTGAGCATCTCTTATACGACACTCATTAACCAAACACGAATAGTTCATGCCGAATCTGGAATTAATAACTGCTGAAAGATAACGAGGGTTGGTATTTAAATCCTTTGCTAACTGTTTTGCCGAATAAGTGGAATCTCTATACTTCTTCTGAGCAACAATGATGGTCAGAATCTTATCATACAACTCATCTGCTAACGCAGCTCGAATTAAATTCCTATAATCTGCATTTTTCTCAACCTTCTCCTTAAGTTTGTAAGGTCTGTTGTTCTCTTCCATTGATATCATTTTGAAATTCAACTACAAATAAAGTAATTTTGAGCCGTATTATCACACCAAAACGTCAGAAAAAATTCTTAAAACAACATAAATGTCAATTCCACAAAAAACACAACACCGATATCCCCATTTTTTTGTACTTTTGCTGAAATAGCCACCTGAAACAGCCAAAAAAGTGATTGATCAACTTACCGTAGAACGCATCTTGGATGCTGCAAATATCGTTGATGTAATATCCGAATTTATTACCCTGCGCAAACGCGGGGTTAACTACGTTGGGTTGTGCCCTTTTCACAATGAAAAAACGCCATCATTCTATGTATCGCCTTCAAAAGGAATATGTAAATGTTTCAGTTGCGGAAAAGGAGGAAATGTTATCCATTTCCTAATGGAGCACGAACAGCTTTCATTCACTCAGGCTGCCGAATGGCTCGCAGATAAATACGGTATTCCTATACAGAAACACGAGCAAACAAATGAAGAAAAAGCCTTACAAAATGAGCGCGAATCTCTCTTCATTGTTAATAATTATGCCTGCAAATATTTTTACGACATACTTCATGATACAGAGATGGGACGTGCCATTGGTATGGCATATTTGCGTAAACGCGGATTTCATGATGACATAATCAAAAAGTTCCAATTGGGATACTGCACAGAAGAAGGAAAGGCCTTTTCATTAAAAGCAGTGAAAGAGGGTTATCGTAAGGAATATCTTATACAAACAGGATTGAGTTATGAAAAAGAAGACGGGACGCTTCGCGACCGTTTTCATGGCAGAATAATCTTCCCCATTCACTCTCTCTCGGGCAAGATTATTGCCTTTGGAGGACGTATAATGCAGTCAGATGCCAAGACGGCAAAATATATCAATTCGCCGGAGTCCATCATATATACCAAAAACAGAGAACTTTACGGACTATATTTCGCTAAACAATCCATTGTGCGTAAAAACCGTTGTTTTCTGGTAGAAGGATATGCCGATGTAATCTCTATGGTTCAGTCCGGAGTTGAGAATGTTGTTGCATCATGCGGAACATCACTTACTCCTGGGCAGATACGTTTGATACACCGTTTCACAAGCAACATTACCGTGCTTTACGATGGAGACAAGGCCGGTATAAAAGCCTCTATCAGAGGTATCGATATGCTATTGGCAGAAGGTATGAACGTAAAAGTATTGTTATTGCCTGACGGGGAAGACCCGGACAGCTTCGCTCGAGGGCACAATGCAACCGCCTTTCAGGAATATATTGACAAGCACCAGGTTGACTTCATACGTTTCAAGCTGCAGTTGCTATCCGATGAAGCCGGAGATGATCCCATGGCACGTGCAGAACTTATCAAGGAAATAACCAGAAGCATCGCTGTGATACAAGATCCAATAGTACGATCCGTCTATATCAAAGACTGCAGCCAGCAGATGCAGATAGATGAGGCCTTACTTATTAACGATGTAAACAAGCAACAACAAGAACATTATCAGGAGCAATATAAATCCTCTTACGCCTCTTCTTCCGAAACAGCCGTTTCGGAAAACCCTCAAGATGACGCATCAAATGCCACCGCAGAGACAACAATCGAAGCTCCTCAACAGTCTCCTGAAGATATACTACGCGAGCAAATTCGCGCCCTCAAAAGGGATGGGCGCGGACAGATAATGGAAAAAGAACGTCTGCTGGCACAGTTGTTGGTAAGATTCGGAGAGAAGCCGCTCTGCTATACGGATAATGAGAAAGAGATAATGACAGTAGGAAATTATATAATAAGTTCTTTGGATTCGGACGAGATCAAATTCTGCCATCCCATATACAAACAGATGATAGAACTCTATCGAAAACATTTCTCTGATCCAGACTTCATCAGTGAACGTTATTTTTTATCGAATCCCGACAATTTTATCAGCCTTACTGCAGCCGGTCTTCTCGAAGAAAGATATCAAATCAGTGAGATATTCAAGGGAAACAAATCAGCAAGAGACGAAGAACGCATTCTCGAATTGTCCACGCACCTCATGGCAGACTTCAAATTGGCAATAATTCATTTTGAAATAAAACGTACGGAAAAAGAGTTACAACAACCGGAGATATATACCGATTCGATAAAATTCAAACAGATACAATCAAAATATAAGAATCTTCTATCATCAAGAAACCTTCTCGCGAAAAAGTTAGGAGAGAGGGTGATAAATATCTAAACTACCTGCGAGAGATAAGATTCATAAACTCTTCACGAGTTTTCGCACGGTTAAATGCTCCCGTAAAATCCGATGTCGTAGTAATGGAATTCTG
>CAYOGG010000105.1:0-4833 GCA_964403455.1 uncultured Bacteroidaceae bacterium
CGAAGACGCTCTATTCCGTAAAAAACAGTATTACCTTCAGCCATGGCGGCAGCAACTGACAGAGCAGGAACCAAATCCGGTATATTCTTGCAGTCAATCTCTATGCCATGAAGTTCGGAAGGCATTGCAGTGACTCCCTCATTGTCATAACTGATATCAGCTCCCATTGCTTTTAGAACATCGACAACATATTTGTCACCCTGTACAGAATGGTCATAGCTGATGCCTTGACATCTTATAGGTTCTTTTCCTATACATCCGGCTACTATCCAGAAAGCGGCTCCGGACCAGTCTCCTTCTACGGCCATATCTCCGGGAGAATGATATTGGCATCGTCCTGTTATATGGTATCCGTTATCAGCTGTAACTATGTCTATGCCGAATTTCTTCATCACGTCAATTGTGATATCGATATATGGAGTACTCTCGCGTTGTCCGGTGATTATTATCTCACTATTCTCATCTGCAAGAGGTAGAGCCATAAGCAATCCTGATACGAATTGAGAAGATACATTACCGCCCAAAATATATCTTCCTCCTTGTAATCTTCCGTCGCAGGTAAGTGGCAGAGAACCATTGGGGCTCATTGTTACTCCGTGAGCAGTCATCTGTTCATACAATGGTGAAAGAGGACGTTGAGGTAATCTTCCTTCTCCACGAAATTCTGCCGAAGCATCCAATGCTGCAGCTATCGGAAGCAGGAAACGTAGTGTAGAACCGCTTTCGCCGCAATTCAGAATGCAACGGGTATTCTTATCGACTTTCTTGATAGGAGATACTTTTATTATATCGTCTATTATTTCAATGTCGGCACCCAACTGATTCAAACAATCAGCGGTAGCTATAACATCTTTGCCGTAACCTGAACATCTAATTATTGAGTTTGTGTCAGATAATGCGGCACAAATCAGCATTCTGTGCGCAACGGATTTGGATGACGGTATTGAAACTGTTCCTTTTAGTCTGCCATGAATAATTGCCTTTCTCATTTCTCAAATGATTTCCGAATAAGTACCGAAGTACTTGAATTGTTCCTCACAATGGTCCAACTCACTTATAAGAGATGCAAATTTATCATTATAGATTGACAATTCAATGTCGAAGTAGAAAACAAATTCGAAGTCACGGTTCGGAATAGGTCGGCTCTCTAATTTAACCAGATTCGCACCGATGGCACTGAAACGGGACATTACACTAAATAACGTACCCGGTTTATTGGGTATTACCATCATGATACTTGTTCTGTCAGCACCCGGATATATGCGAGCCTTTTTCGATATGCAGATGAACCGAGTATAGTTACTGTCGTAATTCTGAATTTCTTGATCCAGTATTTCCATATTGTATAGTTCGGCACAACTTCTTGATGATATGGAAGCGGAAGTTCCGGTCTCGTCTTTTGAAACCTTCACGGCAGCGATAGCGGTATTTTCGCATGGTATTATCTGCACATTCTTCAAGTTGCTCAAATAATTTGAACACTGTTGGATAGCTTGAGGATGAGAGTATATTACCTGCAAGTCCTTTATTTTCATGCCTTTAGCGCCTAATAAAAGGTGATCAATCTTGACGCGTGTACTTCTAACTATGTACACATCATATTTCACCAATTGGTCATAGATTTCATTGACGGAACCGGCTGTAGAGTTCTCTATAGGCAGTATTCCATATTCACACATTCCGTCGGATACCATCTTGAAAACACCCTCAAAAGTCTTATTGTACATAATCTCAGGAATTTCGAAGAGCCGTTCAGCAGCTAATTGAGAATACGCTCCTTCACGTCCCTGGCAGGCTACTGTGGCTCGAGTGGGGAATTGTTCCGGCTTTGCGCTTATCAGAGCAGACAGCTCTTTGTATAGAGGGGAGTCCTTCTCCTTGTACATTGCTTCATATGCTTTGCTGATATCGAAAATAGAACGGTAAAGCGAACGTCCGAAGTCCTCTAAATGAGGCGGCAGAGATTTTGATATGCGTGTTAGAATTTCACGTTCACGCATTCTGTTATTTACCGGTTCATTATTTGCTCTTTTGTATTCACCAACGGCATCAACAACCTCCATTCTTTTCAGGAAGAGTTTGCAGATTTCATCGTCAATGGTATCAATCTTTTTTCTTAAGTCCGTAAGATTCATAATCGTTCTGTTGTTTTTAGTAGTGACAATAATTCTTTAGTAGTAACCTTGTAAAGGCCGCATTTTCCTATTTCCTGAGGCAATATCAGGGTTATTCCGTCATCCTGACATTTTTTATCGGACAACGCGGCATCATACAGTTCTTCGGCATTGTAGGGACAACTCAAATCAAAACCGTATCGTTTCAATATCTCAATAATCGGTTGTGAGAAATCGCCAAGACCTTTTTTTGCTCCCATGGCTGCTGCTCTGACCATACCCTTGGCTACGGCTTCACCGTGAGATATTGTATAGTTGCTGAGTTTCTCTATTGCATGTCCTATGGTATGACCGAAATTCAAAAGACCACGCATTCCCTGATCAAACTCATCGGTAACAACTACGTCTCGTTTTATCTCGATACATCTCTTGATTATAGGTTTAATATCTGCTACTGGAGATTCTGATAAAGTTTTAAACAGATCTGCATCAAGTATTATTCCATATTTTATGACCTCGGCGAATCCGTCTCTAAGTACATTGGATTCAAGTGTACTAAGTGTTGCTGTATCTAAAAAGACCAGACTTGGTTGATGAAACGCACCGATCAGGTTTTTGCCGGATGGTATGTCAACAGCGGTCTTTCCTCCGATTGAACTGTCTACAGCGGCCAACAGTGTGGTAGGAATCTGGATATATTTGATTCCACGCTGATAGATTGCAGATGCAAAACCGGCCATGTCGCCTATTACGCCGCCACCCAATGCAATCACGGCATCGCTGCGTGTGATATGAGCTTCCGCCATGAAGTTTATGAATCCTAAGATGTTGTCGGTATTCTTGCTCTGCTCACCGTTAGGTATTACATATTTTGAACAAGTCATACCGGAATTCTCAATAGATTTCATAACTGTATCGGTATATAGAGCATCGACCTTGTCGTCTGTCAACATCGCCAATCTGCAAATACCTATTTCTTTTCTTATATAATCGCCGATATTGTTCAGACCGTTTTCAACGATAATTACATTGTAAGACGCTGATGCCGTCACTCTTATGTTACAATATTCATTCATAATCGGAATTATTTATCGGATTGTTCTTTGGCAATACGCCCATCGTGTAGCAGAGTACACAGACGTTGTGAATCTTCGTCTTTAATTGCATCTATATATTGTTCCAGATTTGAAATCAATATATTTAATTCGCTAAGCAGATTGTCTCTGTTCTCCATAAAAAGTTCGGTCCACATATTTTCATTTAGCCATGCGACGCGTGTCAGATCTTTGAAACTGCCGGCACTGTAACCCTTATGCAATTGTGCTGATGGACTCTTAATATAGGCATTTGATACGACATGTGCCAATTGAGACGTATAGGCTATCATTCGGTCATGTTCATCGGCTGTGGTAAAAACTACCTGCTTCAGACCCATAGGTTCAAGAAGTTTCTTTATCTGTTCCATGAGTTCTATGTCATCGAAAGTCGGTGGTACCACAATCATGGATGCTCCTGTGAACATATTGGTTTTCGAGTTTTTCAAACCTGAAAGATGAGTTCCCGCCATCGGATGACCTCCGGCGTAAATATAGCCATATTTCTTGGCAAGTGAGAATCCGGCTTCACATACCTTGCGCTTGGTACCGCAATCGTCAATCATTAATGTCTTATTAGAGATTTCCGAGGCATTTTTCTCCATAAATTCTATTGCACTGTTAGGATTTACAGCGATATGAATCAGGTCGCAATTTTTGATAGACTCACTATCCAGAATGCCGTCTGTTATACCGGCAATATTAGCATATTCGAGAATGGCACTGTCAATGTCATATCCAAGGACAGTCCATCCGGCCTGTTTATATGCCTTCGCTATAGAACCTCCTATAAGCCCCAAGCCAACTATGCCGATTGTATTATTCATTAATTCAGTAGATTTCTGATGCTGTTTACCTTTTGTGCAACTTCGTCGAACTGAGCCGGAGTCAAAGATTGAGCGCCGTCACAGAGTGCGTGCTCAGGATCATTGTGTACCTCAATTATCAGTCCGTCCGCTCCCGCAGCAGTTGCAGCCATTGACATAGGTTTAACCAGTCTTGATTTACCTGTAGCATGACTTGGATCAACAATGATAGGCAGATGGGAAAGCTCTTTAATCATAGGTATTGCCGATAAGTCGAGCACATTTCGGGTGTATGTATCATAGCTTCTGATACCGCGTTCACAGAGAATGATATTCTCATTTCCGCCCGCCATAATGTATTCGGCACTCATAAGCCACTCTTTAAGTGTGCTGGCCAAACCTCGTTTCAATAGAATAGGTTTTTTGCAATGTCCCAATTCTTTCAGCAATTCGAAGTTCTGCATGTTTCTGGCTCCAATCTGAATCAGATCCATATCTTCGAATAGTTCAAGGTGAGTCGTACTCATCAGTTCAGTTACAATAGGCAGACCCGTTTCCTGACGTGCAATCCTGAGCAGTTCCAAACCTTCTGAACCCATACCTTGGAAGTCATATGGTGATGTGCGCGGTTTGAAGGCTCCTCCGCGTAAAAGTTTTGCACCCGATTTCTTGACAGCCTTGGCTATTTCTACAATCTGTTTGTCCGATTCCACGGAGCAAGGTCCGGCTATCATAGCGAAATGTCCGCCACCAATGAGTACACTATTCTCTCCCTGACCGACTTCTACTACAGTATCGGCAGGGTGAAAGCGTCTGTTT
>CAYOGG010000106.1:0-4830 GCA_964403455.1 uncultured Bacteroidaceae bacterium
ACTTTACCATTTAACCCACTCAAAAGCATCAGAAGGGAATTCCAGATTCTCGGGCTCACACCCAAGTTCCTTGGCCTTTTTCTTCAAATCATACAGTAAAGTGCGATAGTCATAAGACTCGGGATTAAGCCTACGGCAAATCAAATCCGGAAGTTGCCGAAGCCTATTCTTCCCTGCCGGCATTCTTACAAAATCATCCAGAATATGTAAATACATAATATTCATCAGCGAATCGGACATATCTATCGCTCGCTTGAAAAATCGCTCCACCGCTACAGCCGCCTTATCATCATATTCGCGAACAGTCGACAATATAGCCGCATCTATCGCATCCAGCTGCGCTATCATCTCGGAAGTCAATGTACAATACCCGGCAAGCTGTCTAATAGCAGCTCTTCCCAACAAAACCTCCGGCCAAAAAACCTTGAAGCCCATCAGTTCAGTCTCCTTTCCGATCTCAGGATTAGTTACCTTCTTTACATCACGCATTCCCATCACTGCGTGACGTACCTCATAAGACAGGCTGAGAATCAAAACGCTCTGATAATCATCCGTCTCAAAACCGTAAACTTCACTTAGATGATAAAGAGTCTCATGCAGTGCATCAAGCTCTCGGGCTGTAGCCCAATATTGAATACCTGCACCGTGAGACGTAATAGTAGCTGTTATCATATGTTTATTATCTATTTGATTTCGTAAGCACTCTTCGGTAGAAAATAAAGGAAAAATAAATAGCACATCATCAATAGAAGATATCGATTATTTAATTCAGCGTTATCCTATACATTTTGTCAACTCAACCTCATACCAACAGCCTTATCCATCTCTGCAATAAAGGTCGTATCCTGAGCTCCGGCTGCATATTCCGGCCGATAGTCGGCCACCAATTCCAATGATACTCGGCCACTTAATTTGTGATTGCAAATGTATTAATATTTTTTTCTCATACTATCACCTTTGAGCTCGAAACGAACTTATGCGTGGGTGAAACGACGATTTCGGCCACGCATGCGATAGAGTGATAATACTCAGTACTCCAAATGTGGGTTACAAGGTGTTCTGAGAGGGGTGAATGCTCGTGCACGCGTTCAATAGTATTTTATGCGTGGTCCAAAACGCGATTTCAGCCACGCATGAGCGGGACAAGAAAATGCCCTGTACTCCAAATGTGGGCTACAGGGCTTGTGAAAGGGGTTCGCGCTCGTGCACGCGTTCGATAGTATTTCATGCGTGGCAAAAACGGCTCAAAAGGCCACGCATGCGCGGAGGGAGTGTATTAGTACTGCGCCCTTACCTCTCAACTTTCTTTCAAGCAAGTTGTCAACTACGCGATATTTGTAATTATCCATATAAATTACATTTAAAATTCGAATGTAAAGGTAATAAATAATTCATCCATTTCCATAGTTGGCGGCATTTCACTTCCATAGTTGGCGGAAATTCTATCCGTATCTTGTAGCAGCAGGAAAAAGTGGATTATTTGAAAGTGACGAACTCCAGCACGGGATTATCGTCATCGCTAAGGCCTTCGGCTATCTCTTTCAAGGGTCCGCTCAACTTCCCCTCTTCCTTGGCTTTGGTCAGTTCTCCGGCCTCAATAGCTGCCACGCAGGTGTTATTTCTGATATCGTTCCACGAAAAATTTCTCATTCCGGGCGCATCCGGATAATCCGCGTTATAGAAATCATCCGTATAAATGGAGTCGTTGCTCAGATCAATATATAACCTGTCCATTTTAAGATTACTCAGCTTGTCTACCAGCTCCCTTAAGGTTTCGAAAGTATAAGACTGTAAAGATCGATAATCGTATTCCAAACGGGCTCCGAAATAACATGACTCGGTTTTCGCGTAAGTGACCCATATCAGCGGAATCTTTGTTTCAAAAACAGACGGAGTGCGAACAAATACCGGCCGTAATTGTCTGTCTTTCTGTAATTGGAAAACCGTATCGTTCGAAACGTTGGAAATCCAGAAGTCATCTCCACTCCGGACAATGTCTCTCGCCAACGCCAAAGATACCGCGCCGTTAAGATAATGAAAAGGAATAACATCAGGACTTGTAACCCGGATATTGTCCACCTCACCATTCTCCTTCGATAGAAATACGAATTGGTGTTTATCCGCTTCCGGGCCGCCTCTTTTATGTAAACTCGTTAAAAACGCGTTTTCATCGAAGCTATACAGGAAATCCATATTCATAGATTCGGGAGTCTTGATTTTATGTAGGAACTGTCCGTTCTCAGAATAGGTGAAGATGGTTTTAATATCGTTATCATACACATATATCTCATGCCGTAGCTCATCATAAGCTGTTCTGGTAATATTATTATATTCTGTTCCGCTTCTTCCCTTACGGTTGAAATGGGTCTTGATATTTCCCTGGTAGTCAAAAATCATAATATCACCGCTTTTGCCGTGATTGCAGACTATTATGGTACTGTCAGTAAAAAAAATATCGTTACTGGTATTCACCAGCGCATCTTTTGTTGTCTGCAAAGCGACATACCGCACATCAGCTATTTCCTGCCAGCTTTTATGCATTTTAGGATAATCTTTCGTCAGATCAATTACTATGGGAGCTTTCGAATCGGAAGATTTTCCGGGGTTGTTTTTCGTTCCTTTCCCGTTGCAGGAAAGAAATAGTAACACTACAAATAAAGGAATAAGTTGTCTCATTTTTTAGGATTATGTATTGTAAATTAGAATTCTATTCAAGATGCCATATTTAATGTAAATTATCTCACAATCTTCTCGCCCGGCGCCTCCCTCATGGAATGATAAGACGTAGTCATCACACGATAACGTCTCCCGTCATCAGCAGCTTCCGCCATATCATCCACCAGAGTATAATAACTACCGGCATCATGATGATATATTTTATAATTGTAACGTCGATTCCGCTTTACTCGTCTAACAATCCCGCATAAAAGTAGAAACAAAATTCGCCAACAACAAACTTTTTTCTATAATTGTCACTTTAAAAGATAGTTAGCATTGGTTAATAATAACTCTAATCGAATTATTTTGTAGTTCCCTGATTTTTGATTGACTCGGATGATTGGTTATCACTGATTTTTGTACTGTGATGATGGATTTTTATGCGTGGGTGAAAACGCGATTTCAGCCACGCATGCACGGAGGACAGAAAAACCAGAGTCCCACCTCATCACAATTGTGATGGAATGGGACACGGATTTTTTAATGTCTAACACAGAGGATAAGACAATCATTCAACTATTGCCAACGAGTTTCTTGATACAATAAACTTTATGTCAATTAGAGGTAGTGGATATTTTTGAAAGGCAGAATCTTTTAATTTCTCAAACAACATACCTCGTATGGTACCAAAAGCCGTTTGAAGAAGTAATGGAATAATGTCAACACTAAAATTAATCTTATTCTCAGATTTTAAAACAGTAATATTTTTATTTAGTTCCGGCACTGAAAAAACAAATTCTGATTCAAGGGTAAAACAATCCTTTTCATCATAAACATATTTCACCATAGCCACAATCATAACCTTATCTTCTTTCAAATTAAGATTAGTCGATGAATTTATTTGAAGAATAATCTTACTTTGATCAATGTCACCATCATGTGGTTCCCACTGATTCTTCCATAGATTTTCTTTTACGGATAACAGAGAAACGGAAATTTTTGCCTCATCCATAATCTTAGATATTCAAACTTGTTTTATAGGAAATATTCAATGTACTGACACTGCCATTTTTTGAAGAATAGGAGTTGCCACCTCCCTCAATAATTGAAAAAAATGAATCATAAAAAGCATTGAATAACGAATAGGTTTTTTTCATACTTGTCTGATTCCTAATCTTGTTCTTCTCTTTAACAGATAAATCGGATTTGTCCAAACATCTCAGGAAAAAACCATCTGTGTTCAGCTCTGAAATCAGACGCGCGTTAGCAATGGTAGGCATATCACCTTTCTCATATAAACCATATTGGTTTTCTCCAAATCCTAATATCTTAGATAATCTTTCAGCAGAAATGCCAAATTCTTTTCTCAGATCCCGGATCTCTTGAACCGTAGGAATACCATGAGCCTTACGATATTGATCATGAATCTGACTAAGACTCAATGCATCAGATTCAGTAGTCGTAAACTCAGTACCCGTATCCTCACAAACATAATAATATCGGATATAAGAATATCGCTCCTTTCTGTATGTTGAAGTAGCATTTTCTGTGTGAAGCGTAGCTTTACCTCCGGTTATTGGACTTTCAATAAACTTATTTATACTGCTCATTTTCCCTCTCCTTTAAACATATACACTAACGGATGTTCGGCTATATGAAATGAAATACAAATACTCCTTTTCCCCCTGTTGTTAGCTAATTGATTTATGCAAACCTTAATGTAAACCTCTCTTTTTCTTATTACTTTTCCAAATACCCATACATCTCCATTCATTCCGACTGATTTATTCTCCAATGGGCCATCAACATAGTCATCAGCTTTTAGTTCTAATAATATATCTCTTCTTCTATTTGATGTAATATCCAACTCAAGCAGAGCATCAAGGTTCTTATCTCTACCAAAAAAGATAATGTCATTAACCCTGGCCAATGCCAGAAATTCATTAAGAAAAACTTCAACACCCTGTATATTCATGGCTATTTGACTGTGCAAAGATAATGAGACTTCTTATTGTTTCCACTTATTAGTGGAGAAATTTGCAATAAATTGTATTAATATTATTGAACTATGATCTATATATTTCTTGATCGGAAGCAGTTACATTAACAACTATTTCCATGCCGGTAATATATGTATATTCATGTTTTCCACAGACACATCCTCTTCAGAAG
>CAYOGG010000107.1:0-4779 GCA_964403455.1 uncultured Bacteroidaceae bacterium
GAACTACCAATTTCAGCGGACGTATGTCCTGAGAATTAGCTCTGGTAGAGGACATCACAAATATGTTTTCCACCTTCAACTGCTCGATGGCAGGTAATTTATCAGGTAATCTTAACGGCATAAATCAAATATTTTCAAGTGCTTGTTTCAGGTCATCAATTATATCCTCAATATGCTCCGTGCCTATTGAAAGACGTATTGTTCCGGGAAAAATATTCTGCTGTCGAAGCTCCTCTTGCGTAAGCTGGGAATGAGTAGTAGAAGCCGGATGTATTACCAATGACTTCACATCGGCCACATTTGCTAGCAAAGAGAATACTTTAAGACTGTCGATAAACCTAAAAGCCTGCTCTTGTCCTCCCTTTATTTCAAAAGTAAAGATGGAGCCTGCACCTTGAGGAAAATATTTACAGTAAAGGGCATGGTCCGGATGAGAGAGTAAAGAAGGATGATTTACTTTCTCAACCTTCGGATGTGAAGAGAGGAACTCAACTACCTTCAATGCATTATATACATGACGTTCTACACGAAGCGATAGTGTCTCAATACCCTGCAATAGTAAAAACGCGTTGAAAGGGCTAATAGCCGCTCCCGTATCACGCAAAATTACAGTTCTGGCTCTGGCTACAAAAGCTGATGCACCTGCTATCTCCGTAAAGATTCCGCCATGATATGACGGGTCCGGCTCACTGAACTGTGGAAACTTTCCGCTTTTCTTCCAGTCAAACCTGCCTCCGTCTACAATAATACCTCCAAGAGTAGTACCGTGACCTCCTAAGAACTTTGTAGCCGAATGAACCACAACATCCGCTCCGTGCTCAATCGGTCTGATAAGATAAGGCGTTCCGAAAGTATTGTCCACTATCAAAGGAATACTATTCTTATGAGCAATCTCCGCCACCGCATCCAAATCCAACAGACTGGCATTGGGATTTCCGAATGTCTCCACAAAAATCGCCTTGGAGTTTGGCCTGACGGCCTTACTGAAGTTACTGATGTCTGACGGATCGACAAATGTAGTCTCTACTCCGTAAGAGGTCAATGTGTGAGCCATCAGATTATATGAACCGCCGTAAATGTTGTTTGCCGCTACTATATGGTCTCCTGCAACTGTAAGGTTCTGCAGAGTTATTGTGACAGCAGCCGCACCGCTGGCAAGAGCTAAAGCAGCCACACCTCCCTCTAATGTAGCCACGCGCTTCTCCAAAACATCTTGAGTAGAGTTATTCAGACGACCGTAAATATTACCGGGTGCCGTCAAAGCGAACCTTTCTGCAGCATTCCTACAATCGGGAAAGACATAAGAGGTGGTCTGATAAATAGGTACGGCGCGCGAATCGGTTGTCGGATCTGCCTGTTCCTGACCGACATGAAGCTGAAGAGTTTCAAAATGAAGTTTCTTTTCCATATTGTAATTACTTATTGATTTCGGAATTATTTCCGCTACAAAGTTAGATATAAAGAAATAATATACAGCATACTTCACAAATATAAGAATATTGTTCTATATTTGCGTGGTTATTGGAATTAATCAACTTGCAAACCTCAATAAAGGATATGGATAAAGAAAAAATTTCTACAGAATTTCTTGATGAAACTGATATCAGAATACTTAGGGTACTTCAGGAAGACTCGAATCTCACTACAAAAGAGATCTCCGAGCAGGTAAATCTGAGTACCACACCGGTATTTGAACGAATAAGAAGACTTAAAAACGAAGGATACATAAAAAAGTATATCGCCGTCTTGGATGGAGACAAATTAGGTCTCAGATTTACAGTTTTCTGTCTTGTAAAGATGGTTCATGTCAACGCTGATATTATGAAATCATTCTACGATTATGTGATGAAAATGGAAGAGGTGTCAGAATGTTACAATATCTCCGGTGAATTCGATTTCCTACTGAAGGTCAATGCCCCTGACATGAAAACCTACCGTATGTTCGTACTTGAAAAACTCGGTCAAATAAAAGAAATGGGAGCCATCCAAAGCATCTTTGTAATGGATGAGATCAAACACACTTACGGATATAATATTTGAACGTTCACTTACAAAAAAGAATACTTTACATAGTTATAAAGTATCTTTGCAGTCCCAAAATAATAGAGTTATGATGCAGATAAGACAGACTCCGGTACTACTTCTTACCGGGTATTTAGGCAGTGGTAAAACCACACTTGTAAATCATATTCTGACAAATAAAAGCGGAATCAAGTTTGCTGTGATAGTAAACGATATAGGCGAAGTCAATATTGACGCCGATCTTATCCAGAAGGGAGGTGTGGTAGGAAAAAAAGACGAGAGTCTGGTAGCCCTGCAAAACGGATGTATATGCTGTACTCTCAAGATGGATCTTATTGAGCAACTGTCAGAAATCAACAAAATGGGACGTTTCGATTACATCGTGATTGAAGCCAGCGGAATATGCGAACCGGAGCCTATAGCACGTACAATAAGCTCCATTCCGGGAATGGGAGAACAATACACTAAGAACGGAATCAGCAAATTGGATTGCATTGTCACAGTAGTGGATGCACTGCGTATGCAGAGCGAGTTCTCTTGCGGCGACAGTCTTACCAGGAAAAACATCGATGAAGAGGATATAGAAAATCTGCTTATTCAGCAGATAGAGTTCTGCAATATCGTTCTGCTCAATAAAGTCTCAGAAGTGAAGTCTGAAGAACGGAACCGCATCATAGATATCATAAAACATCTGCAACCGGCCGCGGAAATAATTGAAACCGATTTCTCCATTGTGAATCTGGACAAGATAATCAACACCGGAATGTTCAATTACGACCGTGTAGCAACATCGGCAGGCTGGATCCGTGAAATAGAACGTCAAGCCACTATGGAAGAAGAGGAAGAAGCAAAAGATGACCATGATCATAATGAAGAGCATCATGAAAAGGAAGGAGATGAGCATCAAAATGAAGAGAACGAACACGATCATCATCATCATCACGACGAAGAGGGCGGAGAGGTAGAAGAGTATGGCATCAGTACCTTCACATACTACCGCAGACCGGCTTTCGATTTAAACAAATTCGACTATTTCATCGCAAAGAAATGGCCAAAGAATGTAATCAGAGCCAAGGGTATAATGTACTTTAAGGATGAACCTGATATGTCATATATATTCGAACAAGCAGGTATACAAAAAAAACTATCTCAGGCAGGGCAATGGTACGCAACTGCTCCTGAAGAAGATCTGATTAAACTGATGCAGCAAGACCCCGGATTCATGCGGGATTGGGATGAGAAATACGGTGACCGCATGGTTAAACTCGTTTTCATAGGTCAGAATCTTGACAAAGATACTCTAACAAAAGATTTAGATGCTTGTTTGGAATGAATAGAAAAGGCTTCACTGCTGACTATGATTCTTACTATATAGGTCACGATATTTGGTAGGAGTAATACCTACTCTGATCTTAAAGGCGCGATGGAATACCTGACGGTTAATAAAACCGCACATCTCACCGATAGACTCTACCTTATATGCGTCGTATTTCTTTTGTGATAAAAGAGAAACAGCCTCGTCTATACGATAGTCGTTGATCAGTTTTGAGAAATTTCTATGTAAATATCTGTTTACTACGTGCGAAAGCGTACTCTTATTTGTGCCCAATTCTTTTGCGACAATCTTTACCGTTATATCATAACGACGATAGACCTTCTTTTGCTCCAATAGAGTTCTAAGATCATTCAATAAGGCATTATCAAGACTCTCTCCAGCATCATTATATTCAATCTCAGCCTCAAAAACACCGACCTTAGCATTATTGCTACGCATGATATTACGACGCAAGTATTTCAGGAAAACTCTACGTATTCTGAAAAACATAACTGCAAATGTCAAAGTGGCAAATGACAACAATACTATCAAGATATAAATCGGAAGGCTCAATGCTATTAATAAATTGTTTCGGCAAATATACCTAAGTCGTCGTATATTCAAAGAAAAAATAACGAGAAAGGGATTGTCATTTCAAGTTTTTGTCAAATTATGACATCATAATCATAAATCGTTACATCTCCTTAACGACAATTCCATAAACTTGCAGTAAAAAAATAACAACTATGATTTCTAAAAGACTTCAAACAACAGTAACCTTATTGTTAGTCGCGGTTTTTTCTACCGTAAGAGCTCAAAAGATTGCAGACTATCTATCTGTAAGCGGTTTTATCGATACTCAATATGATATTGAGAGTTATAATGGGGAAAAGACAGATCTTAGCACATTGCAGATCCGGAGAGCCAGGCTCGATATAAAAGGAGACGTAAGCGAACGCCTCTCATTCAGGCTTCAGGCTGATTTCACCTCTCCAAAACTTGTAGACGCTTTTATAAAATACAAATTCAATAAGTTAGTAAGCCTGCAAGTAGGACAATTCAAGACCCCATTTACTCTTGAAAACCCGTATTCACCGTTGAATTTAGAGAGTATTGAGAATGCTCAGGCTATTACAAAATTAGCCGGATATAAAGACGTTTCCGGAGTTAGCAGCTACGCAAACGGGCGTGACATAGGTGTTCAAATCAGCGGAAGTGCATTTCAAAAGGACGAAAAATGGGATGTTTTGACCTACTATGCCGGAATATTTAACGGAAACGGAATCAATACGAAAGATTGCAACACCGACAAAGATCTTGCAGCGCGCATTGAGTTGCGTCCCATAGTGGAGGAGCTGGTTTTATCGGGTTCAATCTATAACGGTAGTTATGCAATCAATGGAAAAAATGCCGATAGAAACAGATATTCTGCAGGTCTTGAA
>CAYOGG010000108.1:0-4735 GCA_964403455.1 uncultured Bacteroidaceae bacterium
AAGAACGGCTTTACCCTTGTACCGTTCTATGATAGTATCCAGGGTCTTATCCGGAGCAATCTGGTCCAGTTCATTTATGTGTACCGATTTGTTTTCTTTGAGGGCCTTCATTTGAGCCTCGCGATCGGCTTTCTTTTCGAGAATCAGTTCTTTGAATGACTTTTCTTTGAAAGAGTCCAGTTCTTTATTTTCCGTATCTGACAGCTCAGTTCCATTATTGAACTTGGAAACAATGGCATAAGCTTTCATTGCCTCTTCATTGTCTGTTGTTTCTATTTTAGGGAAAATCTCAGTATAACGGGAATATAACGTGAAGATATTATCGGTCAATGAGAAATAGGATCCATTTACGCAGTCCAGGGCAGGAATATCCGTTCTCAAAGAATCGATAAATGAAGCGGGATGGATATTGTAGTTGCTTAAAAATTTACTTAAATCCTCTTGTGTATTGATTTGGATCTTTTGCAGCTTCTGATTGACCAAGTAATCTTCGAAAGCCAAGCGTATATCTAAATATTGTACCTCTGCTTTTATCCTATACAGTTGTTTGCAGGCCTGACCTATTTTCAGTGTATCTATAGTTCCAAATAACTCTTTTAGTTTGCCATCCAGATAAGAGATGATGAAATCAGCAGGTTTACCTTCTATCTCATCATCTTCGATTATGGCGTTGAAATCGGAACTCTTCATCTTTGTGACAGCCAGATCATGTTGAGTGGATGCCAGATATCCTTTATATTCAGGAGCATATGAAGGATCTGACAATTCGGAAAGATTAATTAACACTGAACTCTCTTTACCCGGAACAAGTATAATGGGATATGGATGGTTTTGGATAATCAGAAAAGCATTTATCGGATAATAAGGAGCTGCGGCTATTCTGAAACATCCATTATCGTCTATTGCTATCGAAACATCTTTACTATCCTCTCCAAAAGGTGTGTAATAAAGTTGAATAGGTATGTTCATCATAGGACGATAATCGGGAATAAATCCGCTTACCACTGCCGAATCTTTGGAGAAGAATGACTCAGGAAGAACATCTTTGTCATTGTATCGGATGTTTTTCCATTCCGACGGGATTTTTATAATAGGTTTCTTTGGTGAGAAATATATACCGTAGATATTGAAACAACGTTCACCTGAACACTCGATAAAATCAAAATATTTTGTATCAACAGGCATAGGTTCGAATGTCAGAGTAAAGCTGGCCTTACCGGAATCGGGCATCCAAAACAGGCTGTCCGGTTCTATTCCTTCACTCGAAACCAACGAAAGCTCTACACCTTTATCTGTAACCAATTTACACTCTTTTGCTATACGTATCCAGTAATGTGGTGTAAATGTGGCGTTAATGGACAGAACGGTTGCCGTGTCTGTTAGTTCCATCCGGGCTATGCTTATAGTATTTGTGGCTGAATAAGTCACAAACGGTTTTTCAACGGTCAGAGGATAACTCATCTTTCCGCCGTTACAGGCTGTAAAGATGGCTATGAGTGTGATTATCACTCCTGAGAATAGGCCCTTTTGTTTCATAATTGTAATTTTTAATGCACAATTTTAATTCAATTTTGCCAATCAAGCAAATAATTACCGATAATTTTTTATCGTAATACTAACCATATTTTACTGATATATAGAAACTAACACATTCTGTTACGATAATCCTCGTATCCGTACTCCTTTAAAATATCAATATTTCCGTTTTCTTGCAGAAGCACTATTGAAGGATGGTTAATGCCATTGAACATATTAGTCTTAACTGTGGTATAATGAATCATATCCTCGAATATAATCTTTTCCCCCTCTTTCAGAGTGTGACCGAAATCCCAATATCCCATCCAGTCACCACTCAGACAGCTGTTACCTCCCAACCGATACACGAAATCTCCGTTGACTTGCGTATTGTCATTCATCAATACCGCTCCCCTTATTGTAGGATGATAAGGCATCTCCAAACAATCCGGCATGTGACAGGTGAAGCTGGCATCCAATATGGCAGTCTTGATACCCTTGTTCTCAACAATATCCACCACACTTGCCACCAAAGGCCCTGTCTGCCATGCAAAAGCGGAGCCCGGTTCAAGAATCAACTTCAGATTTCTGTGCCTGTCTTGAAACGCCTTCAATACAGACACCAGATGGTTGGTATCATAGTCGTTGCGTGTCATCAGATGTCCTCCACCCAGGTTGAGCCACTGTATCTGTCCCAACCACTTGTCGAATCCTGCCTCAATATGAGCCAGTGTACGTTCCAGAGCATAGGAGTCAGACTCACAGTGATTATGGCAGTGAAATCCCTCGATTCCTGAAGGCAATTCATCCGGCATATCCTCAGGTGTTACCCCAAAACGGCTTCCCGGCGCACAGGGATTATATAAATCCACTTCAATCTCAGAGTACAGCGGATTGATACGAATACCACAGCTCACTTTGCCGCTTGCAATAGGGTAGAATCTGTTGAACTGATTCCATGAATTAAAAGTGATATGACTGCTAATCTCGACTATAGATGGAAATTCGGCATCGGTATAAGCCGGTGAATAGGTATGCGGTTTGCTTTTGAATTCTTCGAATGCCAGGCGTGCTTCATTGAGAGAACTTGCTGTTGTTGAGTTAATAAACTCACGGAAAATAGGAAATGTCTTCCAGAGAGCAAAAGCTTTCAAAGCCAAAATTATCTCTACCCCGGTATCTTTTCCTACCTTCTGAATAAGTCGCAGATTATCTTTCAGCAGCTTTTCCTCAACTACATAACAAGGAGTCTGCAGCTGATTAAGTATTATTTTGTCTATTCCGGATATTCTGTCCATTTTCTTCGCTTTAAGTAGTATTCCTGTCACTCTTTTCAAATTCTTATTGTTTATCAGGCATCTTTACAGACAACCGGACACCTTTTCCTCCCAGATATATTGCCACCAGCACAACATTATCTTCACCCTTGTTCAAACCATTATGATATACGTCATGCATTTCAGAAATGACACTGTCTTTTGCATACATACGTGCATTGCCCTTTTCATCCTCTACCGTAAGTGTACCCTCTATCACATAGGCAAATACGGGAATCTCATGTTTATGCCAGCCTGTGGACTTTCCAGGCGGTATGGTAACTTTGCATATAGTCACTTCATCATCAGCAAAATTCGGATAGATTATTTTCTGCCCCAATGACGTGGTATCCGTCTGAAGCAGCTTTTCAATCACAATGTCCTGATTGTACTGTGCCGATACCCCCACACAAACTAAAGTGAACAATATCAATAAGATCTGTTTTCTCATATATTACATATTTTATAGATTAAAATGCATTGAAATCACAAAACGCTATTATCAAGCACACAAAGATAGTTCCTGTTTTTGTTGTTTTTCTGAAAACTCTGATTATATTTGCCAATAAATAGCTATACATCTTCATTCTGTTGATTGTGTATGATGTGGCTGCCGATATGAAATGCTATGATGTAAGAGAGGTAATTCGTAGAAATTTCAAAACAGATTCTAATATTTTATCGGTATGAAAAAAGCATTTATCATTTCAATTTTATTGATGTTTTTGCGGTCTGTGTCTGCAATCGCTTTCACAATAGATGAAATTGATTACTCAAAGACCTCTGAAACCACGGTTAAAGTAGTAAAATCTACCGAACCTTATTCCGGAAATATCATACTTCCGTCCGGTGTGACTTATGATAGCAGAACGTATTCAGTTACGTCAATAGACAAAGAAGCCTTCTCCAATTGCTCCGGTTTAACCGGTATCACAATACCCTCGTCTGTAACATCAATTGACGATAGAGCCTTTATAGGTTGCAGCGATATTAGAAGTATAGAAGTAGATACGGATAATCCTAATTATGCAAGTGCATCAGGAGTATTGTACAATAAGCAGAATACAGTCTTGATAGCTTTTCCGGCTGGAAAATCAGGAATTTATACCATTCCATCATCTGTGACCTCAATAGGTAATTCGGCATTTTTCCGTTGCAGTGGCTTGACCGAAATCACAATACCATCATCTGTTACCGAAATAGAAAGCTGGGCTTTTTACTGTTGCAGCGGTTTGAAAAGCATCATAATCCCCTCATCGGTAACCTCAATAGCTAATGGAACCTTTTTCGGTTGCAGAGCTTTGAAGAGTGTCGCTATACCATCTTCCGTAACCTCAATAGGTGTTAGGGCTTTTTTTAAATGTGAAACTCTGAGAAACATCACGATACCCTCTTCGGTAACCTCGATAGGTGATGAAGCTTTCTCCTCTTGTTCCGGTATGAGAAGTATAAACGTGGATGAAGATAACCCTAATTATACCTGTATGTCAGGAGTGTTGTACAATAATGACAAAACCTCTTTAATCATTTGTCCGGGTAAAAAGACAGGTCATTTTGTTGTCCCATCATCTGTAATATCCATCAGTGATATGGCTTTTTCATGCGGTGCACTTAGAAAAGTCACTATCCCATCATCGGTAGAATCCATAGGCTCAATGGCCTTCTCCAATTGTGACCGCTTAAAGAGAATAGAAGTAGATGAATCCAATCCGAATTATTCAACCCTATCAGGTGTTTTATATAATAAACAAATGACGGATTTGATAGCATATCCATCAGGAAAAGCCGGTTACTTTATAATACCCTCAACTGTAACTTCCATAGGTAATTGGGCTTTTTCTCATTGTCATAAATTAAAGGACATTATAATACCCTCATCCTTAACTTTCATAGGTGAATGGGCT
>CAYOGG010000109.1:0-4710 GCA_964403455.1 uncultured Bacteroidaceae bacterium
GAGGCCATCAGCTTCAACCAAAGATAACTGCCGGCATGATCAATGATTCTATAAATAAGCTGTATTTTGGTTTTGCCATTTATAAGCTGTATCATTGCTTCCTGCATGGCCGGGACATCTTCCGGATGAACAGCACGTATAAATTCCTTGGGAAGATGACTAAGGGAATCAGCCCGTTTGTAAGTTTTCTGTTTCCGAGGCTTCCAAAGGATCATAAAGCCAGAGAATATATCTCCATCAATATGATATCCAAGGCGTGATTTATAATAGGACTAAATAAAGAACCTTTTAACGAAGGGCTTTGTTTAGTCCATTTTTTATTTCATCAGATTATCTGAATCTGATACCAAATTATAATGTAACGTTACGAAAGCAACTTATCTATAAGCAATACTCTTTATAGCAAATGACCGGATCTGTTTGAAAGAGTATTGCTTTTATCAAAATGCGGAGGAAAAAGAACATGTGTAGAGTAATAGCAATAGCAAACCAAAAAGGTGGAACTGCCAAAACGGTGAGTTCGCTGAATTTGGCAATTGGATTAGCAAGAAAAGGAAACAGAGTACTTTTAGTTGATGGAGATCCACAGGGGTCATTAACAATCAGTCTGGGGTATCAGGAGCCAGATCAGATGGCATATACCTTAGCCAATATGATGATGGATACCGTGAATGAGGAAAAAATCGATTGGAACAATGTCATTAAGCATCATAGAGAAGGTGTAGATCTGATTCCTGCAAATATAGAATTATCTTCATTGGAAATATCATTGGTTAATGTCATGAGCAGAGAACTTATCTTAAAAGAGCTCCTACAGCCTCTTAGAGACGATTATGATTACATTATCATAGATTGTATGCCTTCTTTGGGAATGATGACTATAAATGCCCTTGCGTGCGCAGATTCCGTATTGATACCAGTCCAGGCTGCCTATCTACCGGTAAAAGGATTACAACAGCTGATTAAGACTATTAGCAGAGTAAAACGACAATTGAATCCAAAATTAGAAATAGAGGGCATTCTATTAACTATGATTGATTATCGAACAAATTATGCCAGAGAAATATCGCAGATGGTAATTGATACCTATGGATCAAGTATCAACGTGTTTAAGGCAGAGATACCGCTATCAGTTCGTACTGCTGAAACAAGTGTAGAAGGTAGCAGTGTCTATGTCTATGATCCAAAAGGAAAAGCAACTATTGCTTATCAGGGATTAACGGAGGAGGTAATGCATCATGGCAAGTAGAGTTGGCGGAAAAATCAAATTGACAACAGTAGATGAACTATTGTGTGTTCCGAATACAGAGGGAACAACAGATCTTGATGTAAAAGCTATTTATCCGTTTGAAAATCATCCATTCAAGGTATTAGATGATGAAAAGATGGAAGAACTGGTAGAGAGTATTCTGATCAATGGAGTATTGACTCCGATTCTGGTCAGACCGGATGATGAAGGTACTTATGAAATGATATCTGGACATAGAAGACTTCATGCGGCAATCAGAGCAGGTCTATCGAAAATACCGGCAATTGTAAAAGAAATGACAGATGACGAAGCAACTATAGCGATGGTTGATGCTAATGTTCAACGAGAAGAGGTCTTTCCAAGTGAGAAAGCATTTGCTTTTAAAATGAAAATGGATGCTATGAAGCGACAGGGTTCCCGAACAGATTTAACTTTGTCTCAAAATGAGACGAAGTTACGAGCTGACGAGGTATTGGCTCAGGAAGTTGGAACAAGCAGGGCTCAGGTTCAAAGATATATTCGTCTCACAAATTTGATTTCTAAGCTTCTTGATATGGTTGATGATAAACGAATGTCAATGTCTATTGCATTAGAATTATCTTTTCTGTCAAAAGACATTCAACAATGGGTTTATGAATACATTCACGAGAACGGCATGATTAAAATGGAGCAGACAGCGGAATTACATCGATTCAGAGATAGTGAAAATGTAACGCAGGAAGAAGTATTACAGGCTCTGATTAGTAATAAACCCAAGAGTACTTGTAGGAAGAAAATAACTATTACAGAGAAAAAATTGAATCAGTACTTCCCAGAGGATTATTCTCAAACAAAAATAGAGGAAGTAATTGTTGGTTTATTGGAACAATGGAAGCAGGAACAGAAGGGTAGATGATAAAAATGAATACGAATTACTTTTATAAACATCAAGGAAATCAATATGATTTTATAAGGATACCAAAGCAACTTGTGACAGGGGAGGAGTTTTCTTCTCTGTCTATTTCTGCAAAAATACTATATGGATTAATGATAGACCGAATGGGTATGTCATTGAGGAACAAGTGGATTGACGCTGATGGGAAGGTTTATATTTTATATCCGATTTCGGAAATAGAAGAGGACCTTAAAGTATCACGCAGAAAGGTTAGCGATTATCTCAGAGAGTTGCAAGATATCGGATTGATTCAAAAACGACAGATTGGATGTGGAATGCCAAATCAAATCTATGTAAAAAATTTTATTGTAGAAAGAGATTTATGTACGCAATAGAAGTGCAGAATATGCACTTCACTCAGATAAAGGAAGGAGGTACAGGAAGTGAGTGAGAAAATAGTTTTTGATTATTTTTATGGACAAGAAGCAGATATGCATTCTTTCTATCGTATTCCAAAGCTTCTGTTTACAAATGATCAGTTTAAGTTATTATCCACAGATGCCAAGGTCTTATATGGATTAATGCTGGATCGAATGTCCTTGTCCATTAAAAATAAGTGGTTTGACAAGGAAAATAAGGCGTACATATATTTCTCTATTGAAAATACAATGGAAATGTTAGGTTGTAAAAAGAATAAGGCTATAGATACAATAAAAGAATTGGATGCAGAAACTGGCATAGGATTAATTGAAAAGAAACGTCAAGGACAAGGAAAACCGGCGATTATCTATGTGAAGAGCTTTGTAATAGATGAGCCAGAGGTTGGAAAAACAAACTTCTTGGAGCTGGAAAAAGGGAGTTCTGGAAGCTTGAAAAGTAAACCTCTAGAGGTTGGAAAAAAGGACGCTAATAAGAATAATATAATTAATACTGATTTTAGTAAGACTAATCTGATCGTATCAGATGATGCAGGGAAAGGATTGGATGAATATACAGCTTATTCTGAAATTATTAGAGAAAACTTGGAATTAGAAATTTTGTATCAAAGATATCCGTATGATGTAGAACTGATAGATGGAATCTATGATCTTGTATTAGAGACTGTTCTTTGTAAGAGTGGTACTGTCATTATTGCAAGTAATGAATATCCAGTACAGTTGGTAAAATCAAAATTTTTGAAATTAAACAGTAGTCATATAGAATACGTGATTGGATGCCTAAAGAGCAATACCAGCAAAGTCAGAAATATTAAGAAGTATTTGCTAGCAAGCCTGTTCAATGCACCGACTACGATACAGGGGTATTTTCAGGCAGAGGTTAATCATGATATGCCACAGTTCGCTAGTGTAAGATAGACTAAGATAAATCATAAAGTGATAGTTTCTATTAGAGCCATGCAATCCGAATTTGTAGGCTCAGAAGAGATAAGAAATTATACTTTCGTAAAAATAATGGTCTCGATTTTCTTTACCATTGAACTATTTTGGAAATAAGATGTTATAATGGTTTACAAGTTCGAACGAATAATCAAAAGGAAATGAGAGTTTATATGATAAAATTGCATGTATTGAAATGCGGAGAAGTTGGTGTTGATCCAGCAGTTCCGAGGAGAGATGTATCTAGAAATCCACTGGCATATACAGGACTTTTTCGTAGTCCCAAAAGAAGAATATGGTTGCCGGTATTTACATATTTAATTGAACATCCCAAAGGTAATATACTTATTGATACTAGCTGGTGTAAAGAAGTTCGCATAAATCCAGTGAAAACAGAGAGCTTTCCGCTTTGGTTTGCAAGCAAGTCAAAACTTCCTCAAGGAAGTGCAGTAGATGAGCAGATAGCAGCCAAAGGAATTATGGTAAGTGAATTGGATTACGTCATTCTTACCCACATGGACGTGGATCATGTGAATGGAATACAGATGGTGAAAAATGCTAAACAGATTTTAGCATCCGAAGAAGAGCTTGCAAAATCTAATTGTCGCGACGTGAGATATTGGAAAGAACAGTGGAATGGAATTCACATTTCAAAAATTCCATTCGAAAAAGCTAAGACCAGCTAGTTAAAGTCAACTGTTTTATAAAAAAATAATTATTTTTATTTTGAAAGTCACGTCCCTAAAAAATGGTGCACTTAATAAGCAAAATCGCTAATGATTTTGCAATAATACTGTTTGTGAATGTACTGCTGAATTTTTATGCAGCTGTCAGCTCTGGCTGCCTGTAACTATTTTGATGTTGTTCAGGAGAGCGTAATTCAAAAGCTGAATTATTCCTTAAAACAGCAAAGATTATATTTGAGACCTTATGCATGATAGCACCAATAGCCACCATCTTAGGTTTGGATTCTTTCTTTTTGTTATAGTACTGGTAAAGGTATGGATTTAATGCTTCTCCATTACGTTTTGTACGGATACTAGCCAAAGCAATTGCAAAAATTGCACGACGTGCAATACGGGATCCACGCTTAGACATATGAACTTCGGTCCCTTTGAATTTACCAGATTCATTTACATTCGGATCCATACCAAAGTTGCTGAAGTCGAAAGGACAGCGGTGGAGAACGGCAGCGAGGCTCTATAAACGCA
>CAYOGG010000110.1:0-4648 GCA_964403455.1 uncultured Bacteroidaceae bacterium
TTATGGGGTCTGATGACCTCAACAAAAAGAAGTTCAAGGTTATGCCCAGCGACGCTCAGTATATGCACTACGGCACTGTCGTTGAATGGAACAATGCGTTCTGGCTTGTTACGGAGCTGGATTTTGATGACACCGTTACAAAAGGCGGTTACATGAAGTTCTGTAATATCGAGCTACATTTTCAAGTGGGCGACGATTCTACCATCTATAAGCGATGGGGTGTGTTTGATAAAGGCGTGTACTCTACGAACATCGCGGAAACGAATGTGGGTCAAACTGGCCATTTGCAGCGAATGATTTATTTACCGTTGGACGATAAAACTCAGTTCTTGCACAGGGACAAGCGGATTGCAACTAATAAGATACCGTTCCCAGACGGACATTATGAGTTGCAGTGTTATAAGATTCTGTCTGCTGACCCGATTGCGGATAGTTCTAACGATGGACAATTGCTTACACTTGCGGTTGGAGAGGGTTTGTTTATGCCAGATGCAGATAATGTAGATGAGATGGTGTGTGATTATGTTGCGCCTCCTCCCCCGCTTGACCCTGATGCGCCGGAGGACGATGACGATGATAATGCCAGTGATGAAGGAGGCGGATGGGTTTGAGACTTGCAGAGATTCCGCTTTATCGTGCAACCGCAATGGACATGATTAGCAATAATCAAAAGATAAAAGACTATTTAACAAATCGGGAAAATAGTACCGTTCAATCTGAATCGCTGTTATTTACTCAAATATTCCCCTACTACTTCATTCCCGGCACGACACAAAAAGGCCAGAGTTTTATTACTATGGTTTTCAGGGTGCCGCGAGTTATTGACCGCACATTTAAGGAAATACAGATACAGATATTTATATTTTCCGCAACAAAAATTCTACCTTGTGTGGATACCGCTACAGGTAAGAAACGTCTTAGAACAGACCTTATTGCCAATGAAATAGACACGATGTTCAACGGCAGCAATAGCTTTGGCTTGAAGCTTGAGCTGGTATCAACTGACGATATTTCGCCGCTTGAAGATTACTTCGGCACTCGGCTTACTTATAATTGTACGGAATTTAACTATCATGTCTAATATTCCTGAATTAGATTTACAGCTAAAATTATTGAGCGATGAACCGATTTTTATTGATGATGTGCCGGTACGTAAAGTTTCGTTTAACGATATTGCAAAAATAGGTTTTCTTAGGTATCTTCAGGTGCTCGGTTATTTAACGATTGATGCCGATGAATTGGCTGAATTTGGCGATGAAAAGATTGATAATGCGTTTATTTTTATTGTATCGCTTTGTTCAGCTTCACAACAATTCTGCAAGGATTTCATCGCTGTGTGCAAAATCCTTTTTGGTAATACACCAAAGAGCTTCTCGTCTAAGGTAATAGAATTTGATGATTTTTTACTGACACTCGACAATTTTGATGATGTGATTAGCGTGATTAAAATAAGGAACGGTATGCAGAAAAGCAGCGAAGAAATTGATGAAAATCCTGCTGATAAAGCGACTGCGGAACTTTTAAAGAGACGACGGGCGTTGCGTAAAAAACTTGCGGATGCAAAAAAATCAGACGAGTCGGGAAATGTGACAGTCGTAGATTTAATAAGCATCTTTGCTAGTATAAGTCAGATACCGTTGTGTGTCGTTATGGAAATGGATATGTACCAGCTCGTTAATCAATTCAAAAGATTCCAAATATATGACAACTATAAAACTTCACTTGAAGCAATGATGCATGGTGCAAAATCTGAAGATGTCGATTTGAAATACTACGTCCGTAAAATTACTGATTTGGATAACGAATGAACATGAGCCGCAATTGGGCGGCTCTTTTTTAAACTATAGGAGGTAAAAAGTAATGGCTAAATTTGGTGCGAAAGAGGTTATGGATGTCACTTTCTATGAAATGTCAACCAAAAAACCTGTTATCACATTCGACACTCTGAAGACTTCCGCTATCGAAGTTACCAGTGAGAAGGTAAAGTAAAATATACCTCGTATGTCGGGTAACTGGCATAGGACACAGATTTAATTGCAGGTACCGGGTAAAGCTCCACACCACAATAGCAAGGAAACTATGCTATGAAGGGACGAAAGTAGAAAAAACGTGGAGATGGCGCATGGTTAAATCCTAAACGCTTTTGTAATCCCCGTTCATGCAGCGAAGCCCCTAAACAACTAAGCATGGGGAACGTTCGACGGTCAGCCCGCAAGGGCGTAGAACCGGAAGCTAATGCCGGAAGAAACGGTCTGCTCCCATTTAATTATGGGATGAAGAAATGACCTCCTCACGCCTTGAAAAAGGGTGGCTGGAAACAGCGTTTGTGTGTTGCGAACACAAATAAAGATGGCTTGTTTAATTTCCGCAGGTTAAGCAAGCTAGGTATATGCACGAGGCGGCAAGGGTTAATTACGGATGGCTCTTGTAAAATTCTCTTAATTGCTGGGACACCCTTAGAGCTTTGTTACCACAACGCAATCTGCGAAGATAATCGTGACGGTTTGAAAAAACAAAGATTGGGCAATCAGCAGCCAAGCAACTTTTTCTATAGAAAGGAAAATAGGATAATGTCGTATAAGACGATTAACACTAATCCTAAGTATGAAATAACCGAATATGGTGAAGTACGAAATAAAAAGACCAAACGTGTCTTAAAGCAATGGGAAGATAAAGATGGTTATTTATGGACTGGCTTATATATTGGCAACGGAAAATATTTTTCTGCGAGAATACATAGGCTTGTACTTTCAACATATTCAACTCCGCCGATAAGTGATGCTCTCGAAGTCCATCACAAAGATGGAAATCGACAAAATAATCACATAGATAATTTGGAATGGGTAACAAGACAAGAGAATGATTCGCACGTTGTTCATCCCATTAACGATGGCACATATCCACAAGTTAGAGTAGTGCAAATGACGTTAAATGGAGATTTAATAAAAGAATATGAATCATTAAGCGCCGCATCCAAAGAAACAGGATGTGGCGTTTCTCATATTAGTCAAGTTATTTATGGAAAAAGGTATAGTACCGGCGGTTATCTGTGGAAAAAAGTTGAAGGTTCAACGACTAATTGTAAGGACAAGTGTTCTGAAATGGAGAACTTGCTGAAAAGCAATGAAGATATAGTCTGACCTTATGTGAAAGCATAAGCTGCGAAAGCGCGTGTAGTTTAGCGACCTACACGGAACATATTGAATCCGAAGATAATAACGTGGGAGCTGAATAAAGAAGCTAAGATGACGATTGAGGATGCTCTGCTGTCCCCGAAGTCTATGGAACTTGTTTCAGGCATTGCCACATCTGTTGCTTCGACCTCTATTTCTATGCGTCAGAATCACGATTGGGATACTACTACTTCTGGTTCTGAATTTGACAAAGGCGATACTTTCCCGCTTACTTGCTCTAGCGCTGGTGTAATAACACTTGCGTTTACGCCTTCTACCGCTGTTGCAAACATCTATGTTTATCTGGCAAACGATGATTGCGGTACTCGTGTAGATATGACCGGCGCAACACTGTCTACCAATGTTCTTACTCTTGGCACTAGTGGTATCGCTACTGCCGCAAGCCAGAAAGTCATTGTCTACTATGAGTATGCATCTCCGGCAACTAGCCAGACATGGACTATTACTGCTGATAAGTTCGCGGGCAGCTATCTTATGGTGGGCCAGACTGTTCTGCGTAACGCTGAAACCGGCAAGGACGAGCGTTTCCAGGTTAAATGTCCGAATGTTAAATTCCCGTCCAATCTTAATCTTGACTTTTCTGCCGAAGGCGACCCTCAGCCGACTTCTTTTGAGATAGAGATAATGAGGGCTTCCGATTCCAGCAACATGATTCAGATGACCAAGATTTAATCGAGGTTGAATTATGGAAAAGTTTGAAGTTGTCTCTGTCTGTATTGGCGACGAATATAGCTCTATTGCTGTTTTGAACGGCGATAAGGAAATGCAGTACGTTGTTGATAAGGTTGACAATCTACCCAATCTTATTGGTTCGTTTGTAACTATCAAGAATAATTCTGACGGTTCATTTTTAATTAAGCCTGTCAAATAATATGTGAAGTTTTTATGGGGTACTTCACATGTTGAAGTACCCCTATTTTTTACAATTTTGAGGTGAATAATGCTAATCAAATCCGAAGTTACCGGGCTTGAATATGAGTCCGACAACTCTATTTCTATTTATAACCCTAAGCAATACGGGAAGTTCATTACGCATGGGGCGATTATTCTAGATGTTCTGATTGATAAGAAAACAGAGAATTGCTGCATTGTCTTCGACCGTAAGGATGTGGCTCCCCTTTTTGAAAAATGGGTAAAACACGAACTGTGACATAAGAGAGGTAACTATGTGTTGTGAAGATTTAATATAGAACGGCTGGAATAGTCGGGATAGCCTAGGTAAACTTGTTCCATTGGGAATATTGACTAGGAAGCCGTGTGGCTTTAGACGCACGGTAGTTCACCTGAACGACGATTTGGTAAGTTGATTGTAATCGAGCGCAAAGGTAGTAATAAAAACAAAAAATCCCTATGGTTGGTGCATTGTGACTGTACGAAAAGCGCATAAAGAAAGGCTATATATGATATCATACGAAAAATTCAGCAATTATCTGGCTAAACTTCAAAAGGATTAC
>CAYOGG010000111.1:0-4645 GCA_964403455.1 uncultured Bacteroidaceae bacterium
AGGGAGAATTCCGACCAATGTTTAATACTTGGATTTTGAGTCTGTCAAAACTCACCGTTTGGATGACTTGTCTTATATATTTGCTGAATATAATTCAGCGTGCTCTCTATGAATATGGGATCATGGAGAAGGTTGCTCGTGTGCTAAGCCCTTTGCTTAAGGTTTTCGGATTACCACAGAAGACTGCTTTCCTTTGGATTGTTGCTAATATCATCGGACTTTCATACGGTTCGGCAGCATTGATGGATGAGCTGGATAGAGGTAATGTCAGTCGTAGAGAGATAGATATGCTGAATACCCATATAGGGATAAGCCACAGTAACTTGGAGGATCTGCTTCTCTTTGCAGCACTTGGTGCGAGTTGGCTTGTTATTCTTTTTTCCAGATGGATTGTTGTTACTGTTTTTGTTTGGGGTTTAAGGGGATTTTTTTTACTATCTTCGCATTATCCTAATAATTGATTTAAATACTAACTATTGATTACTTATGTTTAAGGGACAACCAAAAGGGCTTTTTGCATTGGCTTTGGCCAATACCGGAGAGAGATTCGGTTACTATACGATGCTGGCAATCTTTCTGCTTTTTATTCAAGCAAAATTCGGATTCTCGGCTTCGATAGCCGGACAGTTTTACGCAATCTTCTTAGCGGCAGTGTATTTTATGCCTGTGGTAGGTGGTTATATTGCTGATAAAATAGGTTTCGGCAAATGTGTAGTTACAGGTATCTGTATTATGTTTATTGGATATTTATGTTTGGCGATTCCTACGGTGGCAAATGGTTTTGGGTTAGCATTGATGATTCTGGCTTTGTTTTTGATTGCTGTAGGTACCGGATTGTTTAAGGGCAATCTGCAGGTTCTTGTTGGCAATTTGTATGACGATCCCCGTTATTCCGCCAAGAGAGATTCTGCATTCAGCCTTTTTTATATGGCCATAAATGTAGGTGCAATGTTTGCTCCTAAAGCCGCAACTGCATTGACCAACATGAGACTTGCAAAGGATGGTCTGGTATATAATGCCGATTTGCCTGCTTTGGCTCATCAAGTAATCGCAGGTAACATGGAGAATGCAGATACCGTTTCAGCTATTGCCGCTGACATGGGAAAGACAGGAGTAGATTTGGTTCAATTCAGTCACGATTATATCGGTAGCCTCTCAGTAGCCTACAATTTGGGATTTGGTGTAGCCTGTATATCTCTTATTGTTTCCATTGCCATTTACTTTTTATGCAGATCATGGTTCAAACAAGCTGATGTTACAGCCAAGCAGGCTGCTGCCGCTAATCCCGAGGTCTCCGAACTATCGGCAAAACAGACGAAAGACCGTATTGTAGCTCTTGTATTGGTTTTTGCAGTAGTGATTTTTTTCTGGATGGCATTCCATCAGAACGGTTCTTCTCTAACTTATTTTGCACGTGATTATACCGATACTTCTGTTAGCGGATTACCGAGAATAGGTTTCAATATATGGGCTTTGGCTCTTATTGCAGTGTCTGTATACACTCTGTTCGCTACCTTTCAGTCAGAGACAGCCAAGGGGAAGTCAATCTCGGGTGCTGTAACCATTGCTTTATGGGGTAGTGCTTACCTTCTGTATAATAATATGGAGACTACAGTAAGTATTCTGCCTCAAGAATTTCAACAGTTCAATCCTTTCTTTGTTGTCGCACTTACTCCTGTCTCAATGGCTATTTTCGGGGCATTGGCAAAGAGAGGAAAGGAACCGTCAGCACCTAAGAAAATCGGGCTGGGAATGTTAGTTGCCGCATTAGGTTATCTCATTATGGTCTTGGTATCTACCGGTTTGGATTCTCCTATGGATCTGAACGGAGTACCTTCACCGCAGAGAGTTGCCACAACAAATCTGATCAATACGTATTTGGTACTTACTTTTGCTGAGTTGCTACTCTCTCCAATGGGAATATCTTTTGTAAGTAAGGTCGCTCCGCCAAAGTACAAGGGACTTATGATGGGTTGTTGGTTTGCCGCAACAGCCATTGGAAATTATCTTAGCTCAATCCCCTCAACGCTATGGAATAAAGTGCCTTTATGGGCAAACTGGACTATACTGACTGCCCTTTGTACTGTAGCGGCTTTGATTATGTTTGCAATGCTCCGTAAAATAGAGGCTGCTACCGGAGAATAAGATTCCTTTTCGGTTAAATAGATATCTAATAGGTCATATAAGGAATATTCCCACAAACCTCTAATATAGGGTGTGGGAATATTTCTATATTAAAGTGTTATTTCCTAATATTCGGAGATTCCAATCCGTAGTTCTTCTTTTTATCTTCTGCTTTCAGGCGAATAGCCAGAAATAAAGCAACTACACCGAACATTGCGAATATGAACATCGGCAGAGTGTAATCATATAAGTTTACCTCATTACCGTCAACCAAGCGTGTTCCTACGATACAATACTTGTCAAGAATCCGACCGATAAGTAAAGGAACGAATCCCAAACCTATGTTTTGTACCCAGAATATCAGTGCATATGCCGAACCGACCAATTTTTGGGGAATAATCTTTGGTACGCTCGGCCACATGGCTGACGGTACCAATGAAAATGCTATTCCGAGTATTATCATTACAATAGCGGCAAACCACCAGTAGTTCAATATCGGCAGTGCAAACAAAATATGCACAAGAATCAGCAATACGGAACCGATAATCATGATTGTTGCGCCCTTACCTTTTTTGTCGTATATACCTCCGAATAGAGGTGTCATTATCAAATTACCGAAAGGAATCAAGCTAGGTATTATTCCTGCCCACTCACCATTGACGGAATATTTGTTTTCCATCAGAGAAGTGGCATACTTCATAAAAGGGAATACTGCCGAATAAAACATCAGGCAGAGTAGGGCAATAAGCCAGAATCCCTTACTTGTTATAATGAATTTAAGATCTCTTATCTTGAATACGTCTTCAGGTTCGGAGGAAATGGAGTTTTTTTCTTCATCGAATCTGCGATCCATAACACAGAATACCAAATATGCCAAAAGCCCGATACAGAGTAATACAGCGGAGAATAGTAAAGGAGCCGACATTGAGAAGTGTTTAACAATGACAGGGCTTAGAATCAGAGCAAGTGCTGTGCCTAAGCGTGCAACGGCTACCTGAATACCCATGGCAAGTGCCAAAGCTCTTCCTGTAAACCATTTTGTGATTACCTTTGAAACCGTAATACCGCATGTTTCCGTTCCTACAGCAAATATGGCATATCCCAATGATGCTGTAAATACCTGAGTTCGCAATCCCAGTATTGTACCTGCTTCGGTTCCCGGAGATATATGCTCAACAGCATAATATTTAATGAATGCACCTATAATCATCAGAATACAGGACATAGTACCGGTGAAACGAACTCCGAGTTTATCCAATATAATGCCTCCGAATATCAGCATGAAGAGAAATACATTGAACCAGCAGTATGACCAGTTGAAGATACCGAACTCAGAGCTTGTCCATTGCATCTGTTCTTCCAACATTGTCATTAGAGGAGATATGGCATCGGTGAGGAAATATCCCCACATCATGGTGAATGAAACAATTAAAAGTGCTATCCATCGTGCTGAGGTACTCTCGCTCAGTTTCTTCTTGATTATTTCTGTAGTCATATTTTATTACATATTAATTACTTCAAACGAAGTCGCAAATGTACTTATTTTATATTTTTTGGCTCTCCTTTGAGGTTTGTTTTTTATAACAAAAATATAGATATCTGAGGCTATAGTGATTTCTTAATTTTTAGTATCTTTGCAGACCGATAAAGATGAGCAGTAATTGACATAGTATGATTTAAATACGGCTTATTCTATAACCTGCATTATTTTGGATATAAAATGCTGAGAAGCAATAAGATAAAATATTAAATACGTGGAACTTAATAAGCTCACATCGATATCGCCGATAGATGGCAGATACCGCGGCAAGACACAGTCACTTGCGGAATTTTTTTCAGAGTATGCTCTTATCAGGTACAGAGTAAGAGTCGAAATAGAGTATTTTATTTCACTATGCGAATTGCCGTTACCGCAGTTGGCCAGAGTGGATAAAGACTGTTTTATCTCGCTCCGTAATATTTGGCAGAATTTTTCCGAGGCAGATGCTGCACACATCAAATCCATTGAATCTGTTACCAATCACGATGTCAAGGCTGTTGAATATTTTTTGAAGGAAAAATTCGATGCTATTCCTCAATTGACTTCATATAAGGAATTTATTCACTTTGGACTGACATCGCAGGATATTAACAATACTTCAGTTCCTTTGTCCATTAAGGAGGCATTGGAACAGGTTTATTATCCGGGTATTCAACAGTTGATAGATAAACTTGAAGAATTTGCGTCAAAATGGGCAGATATTCCCATGTTGGCACGTACCCACGGACAGCCTGCTTCTCCTACACGTCTTGGAAAGGAAATAAAAGTATTTGCATACCGACTTGAATGTCAGTTGGATCAGATGAAAACTATTCCATTGTCAGCCAAGTTCGGTGGAGCTACAGGAAATTTCAATGCACATAATGTGGCTTATCCCGGTATTGACTGGAAAGCTTTTGCTGTACGTTTTTTGAAGGATAAGCTCGGTTTGGAGCGTGAAGAATATACTACACAGATTAGTAACTATGATAACTTAGCTGC
>CAYOGG010000112.1:0-1858 GCA_964403455.1 uncultured Bacteroidaceae bacterium
TTAATAATAACTTTGAGTATAGCCGGTCTTGAGATTGGTTATACTCATAAAAAAATTAGTTATGAGATACAAGGTAAATACAAAATTCGTTTTTGAGGGATACTTCGAAATTGAAGCCGATAATAGAAATGAAGCAAAAAGATTAGTCGGTGAAAATTGCGGTTTAGTTATGGGTGGTAATATTCATACCAATCTTGATGATGAAGAAGTGGATTGGAATTTTGATACACATCCAGATATGCATATAGGTCAGATATATCGGATTAAGAAAGAATAAAGTGAACGTGTGCCATCTGGCGCACGCCAACAAAATATGATGATATTCACTTCTTCCGAAATCAATTATCCCTATTACTCTATTTTTATGAGACTTACAGCTATAGCAATAAGATTTATATATCTGAGCTATCTTATGGATTAACTGTAGTGTTATTAAAGATGTCATTTATTAGGATATGATTATATCCTAATCGTCAGAATCTCATTTATATCAGAAAGATAGTTCCCACTTCTATGGTCGCTCTTTACATGCCAGGATTGTTTTTCTAAGCCTTCTACACCAAGACAAAGGCTTTTCAGTCCATAGCGTTGGTTGATATTGTCAACTACACTCATAAGTTTACGACGTTGTGGTCGATTCTTTATCTCATCAAACAAATTTTGCTGAATAGGAAGTGCTGTACATATATCTCCCAATATTACACCTGCTTTTTTATAGTGAATACCGATTCTATATATAGCCTCCAATAACGACATTGCTGCTTTAGTTATCTCAATCGTGTCTGATGTAGGAGTAAGAAAAGTGTAGGTACTGCCATTGCTATACTGCTCAAGGTCAGTCCTGAAATTGTTGCTGCAAATGAATACTGTAATGCTGCCTGATACTGAATCCTGCCCACGAAGTTTATTGGCGCAACTGGCGGCAAAGCTGGCAACTGATGATTTCAATGAATCCAACTCTGTTACCATGTCTCCAAAACTACGACTGGTGCAGATAGTCTGTTTTTGCTTGACCTCTGATGTGTCAATGCAAGGAATGCCGTTTAGTTCCATCCAAGTCTGAACCATCGGTTTGTTGAAGTGTGAGCGAATCCAGCTTTCTTTTTTATCAGCCAATTCCAACGCACTATGAATGCCATAGTAATTCAGCTTTTGAAATGTCTGTCGACCGATTCCCCATACATCGGAAAGGTTAAATAACTCTAACGCTTTACGGCGTTTGGCTTCCGTGTCAATCATACAGACACCATTATAGCCTTTATAATTTTTGGCAAACTTACTGCTCATTTTTGCCAGTGTCTTACTTTGGGCAATACCCACACTTACCGGCACGTCTGTCCATAATTTTATTTTATTGGCGACATCTCGCATGTACTCCTCAATATTATAGTACTTTTCATAACCATCAAGGTATGTGAAGGCTTCGTCAATGGAATACTGATCTACTCTTTGAACACATGAACGCAATATGCTGTTGATACGTCTTGACATTGCAGCATACAGGTACATATTAGTGGAAAATATAGTCACATTGTTGTGCTCAACTATATCACGTACCTTGAATATAGGGTCTCCTCGATGCAGACCTACAGCTTTTGCCTCAGGAGTAAGCGCAACGATAATACCATCATTTGACCCGGTGACGCAAACTGGCTTTCCATCCAGACCTGGATGAAAAACTTTTTCTACAGAACAGAAAAATGAATTTGCGTCTAATAAAGCTATCATACTGATAATTAATTGATACTATAATACTTTATTGCTATAATACGTATCTATGTATATCCTAACAATAGTAATAACGTGAAAATGTTACTACTTAGATGTTGTAATTAGGATTAGATGTTTGGCTTGTGGA
>CAYOGG010000112.1:1958-4633 GCA_964403455.1 uncultured Bacteroidaceae bacterium
GTGAAAATGTTACTACTTAGATGTTGTAATTAGGATTAGATGTTTGGCTTGTGGATGATGAATGTTACCACTCCCCAAACACTGAATGAATCACCTTCTTTAATTTCCATCATTGGAAAATCTGAATTAGCAGGTACCAACCATCGTTTGCCATTTCTTTGTTGAACCAGTTTTACTGTATACTCTCCATTTAGTTCGCATACAGCTATCTGTTTCTCGGTCGGATTACGTTGGCTTTTATCGACAATAAGAATATCACCATCATGGACACCAGCTTCAATCATTGATAGACCTTGAACTCGTATCAAATATGAAGAATCCGGGTTCGGACAAAGCATTCGCAGCAATTCAATATCTTGTGCCATCTCATCGTTATTCAATGGAATTGGGAATCCTGCTACAATCTTTACATCAAAGAAAGGAAGCGACATAGGTCTCACTTTTGATGCTGCTGTGACTTGACCCAATGAAGATAAGGTCTCTTCATCAGGCAAAGACTTATCTGACTGCATTTGTTTGACAATGCAATCTTTAATGAAATCCGTTTTATTTAAGTGGCTATCTATATAGGTAGCTACTTCCTTATCGGCACGGAAGTTATATTGCCTGCTTGTTCCTTTTTTACGACCGGAGCCTTCTCTACGACCTCCTCTAGTCCCTTTTTTATCTTGTTCAGCCATAAGATTACGATGAATGGTTTTTTTCTGGCAGCAAAGTTATACTGTTTTATTGAAATGCGTAATACGTTTTTCATATATTTATGAACAATCTGTGTTTTTGTGGCTTTTTACAGTAAATCAGATGCCCACTGCTTACGAACATAAAGGTAACGTTGTCTTTGTTTTAGTTCTGATTTTCTCTTGACTGGAACTTCCTTCCCATTATCGTTTGTCTTACCATCTTCTTAATTTTCAATTTTGATACCTGCTGTAATTGTTGGCTCTTTCTTTATCGAAACAGATACATTTGTTCTTGTTGCTGCATAGTTTTAATCCATAATTCTGTGTAGCACTCTTTATCTGGTATTCCTACCATTAATGCCAAATTGAAGCAATGCTGTATGAACTTCGAGATTGCATCCTGCATCTATCCACTCCTGAATTGTTTTGAATTCTACTTTCTCATCATGATATTTTTGACGAAGCCCCAATTGTTTTTACCTGATGCAAAATTAGAGTACAGCACAACCGCTGGTTGCTACGGGTCGATTTTACAATCTTGAACAATAGGCTCTGTTTGCTCTATCTTCCTTTTTTCTCCTGACCGCCAACAGAAAAACGAGTATAGGAGCTTCTTCTCTTGTTGCATCCCTCTCTCTGCACTCTTTGATGGCATCGTTAAAAAAAATATGTTGAACTTCTAAAAATAAATGAAGATGAAAAAGATCGAGAACAATTTTTGCGTGAGTGGATTTATTGGTCAGGATGCTACAATCCGTGAGTTTCAAAATGCCAGCGTTGCCAGATTCAGTTTAGCTGTCAGCCATGGTGAAAAGGATAAAGAGGGTAAGGTCCAGTACACCTCTGCATTTGTAAACTTAGAGGCATGGCGCAAGAACGAAGCCAAGTCTTCCTTCGACATCTTGAAGAAAGGGACACTCATTACCTGTCAAGGATATCTGAAACCTGAAACTTGGACAGGTGAAGATGGTAAAGAACGTAACCGTATTAATTGGGTAGTAACAAAGTTCTATCCTGCCGAAGAGATTGAACAGGGAAAGAAAGGCTAAACACCTTTCTTATCTCTCATAAGGAGCGGTCTTCGGATCGCTCTTTTTGTGTATTCTCACATCTCTTTTATAGTTATACTTTTATAATTGTTCTCCGCACAGAACTACTGCATTGCCACACTAATACATAGTCAATACCGGTTTATCTGCCTCTTATTTCTGCTGCAAAGGTATGTCCGCCAAATTTCCACCAATGAACCTTGTATGTTTTTAAATATCCCTTCGGGAAAAAAACATGCATGAACCCTTGGTTTGAAGAAATTTTCGGCGAACCAAATACGGCAGCATAATAAGAGGATCAGATAAACCTCATTAGTATTAACTTTTAAATTATATGTGATGGCAAATACGTGTATTTCAGAGTATAAGCTCTATGGAAATAAGGGAATGATAAATCAATTATTCTCAAAGTTTGAGAAGATTTTCCATGCTGACAGAAGTGAACATGCCGATAGGAAAGGTACGTATCTTCCTATGCCTTGGTTGGGATATGTAGTAAAGGAGATTTTGGAGTTAGACCCGGAGAAAGATGACATCTACTGCCGAGGTATAATATCTTACATTGACGAAAAGGTAACAAACTGCGATGATGATACTGCTTTTTTCCAAATTCAGACAGAAACGGCTTGGGCTCCCATGAACGGGGTATTCAAACTGATAGAAGAAAAATTTGGTATAGAGATTTTCTATATCGCAGAAGAACTGGCTATGGGAATTTTTGAAGGAAATGATACAGAGGGTCGTTTCTTTACAGACCGCTATATATTGGATGATACAGAACTTGATATGGACTATTTTGACAGTTTTGACGACTTGGCTTCTGTTATCAACGATTTGACAGGAGAAAAGCCAAAGACCTTTAATGATATTCAAGGAATATTCACCAAACATGAGCTTGATGAACGTATCATGGTTTACGAGATTGAATATGTTTCCCTATCTGATT
>CAYOGG010000113.1:0-4609 GCA_964403455.1 uncultured Bacteroidaceae bacterium
TCCTCCAATCACTTGATAAGGCTAATATAAACTATTACGTTACGTAGGAGTCAACTCAAAATAGTAAAAAAGAAAAGACGTATGAAACCAAATGTCTCATACGCCTCATAGGATTTATGATTATAGTTGGAATCTTTACCTCAAACGGAAGCCCCCTATTTAGAATGATCTGCTTGTACCGATTTTTTAGTTCTGTATGCTCTTTCCTTAACACAGGGATTACGATTCCCACTTTATCCACGCTTCCACTTTATCATTTGCAAGCTCACTGATATGGCTCGAAAAATCATCACTAATATCAGAAAGTGTACTTGTAAAAATTCTAACCTTTTCCAGCGCCTCCGAAAAATTCACTGCCTGGAATGTACCCGTAAACGAATCGATGCTGTTGGCTCCTTTTACTTCAATGTGGTACTTTTCCTTTTCAATACATATATGTGCCATCATCTTGATCCCACAGTTTTCAATTTGGAAGTCGAGCTTTTTTGCTACAAGCTTCACCTTATCGGAATGTCTGGAAAACAGATCAGCGTATACACCGGACTTATTCTTGCAGTAGTTTTCTACCAGTTCACTAATACAGTCATCGTCTGTGTAAAATTCTCCGGCCGGAACTGCTTTTTCTGATACAATTTTGTCATCAAAATAAAAGGTAAATCTTCTTGCCAGCTCTAAATGCTCTGCAGAAGCTTTCATGGTATGTTCATTAATCTGAAACAGATATTCCATTTTTAGTGGCGTGACTTTACTCATCTTTATTTCTCCATTCGAAATACTGTCAAAGAATCTGCCCGTATTTTTACGGTACCACACCAAACAATCTCACTCATTTAAGAACTGCTTAGATTAGATTAACATTGATTTATTCTCTTAACAAACCTGAATCCTATAAAAAATACTACTACCCAATATATGCTCTTAATATCTCTTTCATCTTATCCTGCAGTATCGGTTTTTCAAGATAATCTGTAAATCCCATACAAAGATACTCATCACGGGCTGTTACGGAAGCATTTCCTGTCATAGCAATAATAGCTGCATCCTTATAATAATCACTAATCTCACGGGCCTGTTTAAGGGTTTCAACTCCATCCATACCCGGCATCATATGATCCAAGAGTATCAAATCATATTTCTTTTGTTTCATCATCTCTAATGCATCTTTTCCATTATTCACCAATTCTACATTGGCACCAAACGGTTTAAGCAATACTTCTACAACCTTTAAGTTAAGTGGAACATCATCTACAACCAGAATCAGCTTATCACCCAACTCTAATTCCTTGTTGCTACTAATATTTTGAGGTACGGGTGATGTATTAACATAATTCTGCGCAAGCACAAATGAAAAACGAGAACCTTTGCCGTATTGGCTTTCCACATTCAGTTTACTATTCATCGCTTCCAAAAGACCTGTTACGATACCCATTCCAAGACCGGTTCCTTCTACACGGCGATTACGCTCAAGATTAACTCGTTCATAGGAATCAAACAGTTTATCCATATCCTCCGGCTTAATTCCGCAACCAGTATCTTCTACTATATATTCAATAGCATCCATACCCTTTAGGTCTTTGACAGCATTTAATGTTAATGTTACCTTTCCCTGATCAGTATACTTTACAGCATTGGTTAACAAATTGGTTAAAACCTGCGCTATACGGATTTCATCACCAAAAAGTCTCTTAGGTACATCCTTAGCTATATTTACCTCATAAGCCAAAGACTTGTCCTGAACCATTAATCTAATCACATTTCCAACATTTCTTACAAGATCTTCTGTTTCATATTCAACAGGAACAATTTCCATCTTTCCTGCCTGAATTTTAGATAAATCCAAAATATCATTAACCAAATGCAGTAACATCTTACTGGCGTTTTTAATATCTCCTGCATACTCACGTATGTTACCCTCTTTACTATTGCACAGAATTACCTCACTCATTCCCATAATCGCATTAATAGGAGCCCTGAATTCATGTGACATATTGGCAAAGAACTGTGTTTTTTTCTGGTCTAGGTGCTGCAATATCTCATTCTGCTCTTCTACTGCTTTTGTGATGCCTTCCTGACGCAGTAGCTGATTCATATCCTCAGAAATGTCATAAACAGTATACAAAAATCTTGGATTTTCACGGGAAAAATTCTTCATTCTGGCAAAACAAAGTCTGGACCATATGTAATCTCCCTGTACATTCATCATCTGCAGGTCAATATTAAAGCGGGACCTGGTCTCTAAGGTATTAATAATATTTTCCGGAGATGAGGCGCGCAAAAACAAAATTCTATCCTGCTCCTTAAACATGTTGGAAATCATTAATCTCCAATCAGAATACTTAATGTCCATAAAATCCTGCCGGTCTGACATTACTTCTGTGGTGTTAGGATTAATACAGGAATCATCCGACAAATCAACAATCATAGAAAATAAATAAGCCTCCTGAATCGTGTACGCTTTTTCCTTTTCTATTGTACTATGATCAAAGAGGTAGCTCTGTTCCATAATAAAAATAGCCATTTCATCATCACTAATACGGGATTGCATTAACTCATACATGCGGTCTTTATCATTCACTACAAAACTAAGATTTGCTCGATATTTGTCACGTTGAAAAACAGACAGATTTTCAAATTGCTTGTACCCGGCCTTATCCTCCATACCATTGTTCTTATTATTCAAAAACAAGGTATTATATAATCCGTCAATACTTCCACTTTCATCAATGATGGTTTTAAACACCTCATCCGACTCCAGGCATTCATACTGCTTTGTCCTGTTATTTACTAATATAAGACATTTCTTTTCCTTTATTAAATTTTGTATCAGACAATCCGACACCTCTTTTATCTTTTCTTCTCTTTTCAAAAATATCCCTCCGAATCATAAGATAAAACAATGCCATACAGCGTATATTGTATCCAATATAAAGTCGGATGTCGATGGCTTTTTGACCATTGTTTACCTGTATTCTGCCCCGTTTTTCAGGTTTTAATTCATAGCTTTTGCCCCGTTTTTTTACAAAAAATCTGCTAATCTATACTAGTTCCACATCACATGGGTAAAAACGGTACCATGTATACCGGGATATAACTAATACCATTTTCCCTCTTATAATCTTTCGTATGAACAACGTATTTTTCGCATATACGACTCCTGAATTTATCACAAAACACATCCAACGACTTATGTCCTCTGTAATTTCCCGACTTCACCTCTATAGGACAAATCTTGTTTCCCACCGAAGTCAGAAAATCTATCTCATACAAATGATTTGATGAATCACTTTCCATCGTGTAATAGAACAGATTATTACCTTTGGCAACAAGCATCTGGGCAACGACATTTTCATAGACATAGCCCAAATTGGCTTCAAGTTTATCGGAAAGCAACTTATTATAAATTGTATTCTCGGTATAATTCTTATCCCTGAACGCAAGCGTCACAAACAAACCTACATCGGAAGTAAACAATTTATATCTGCCCGCGTCCTTCTCTAACGCCATACCGACTCCGGGATTATTTGCGTGATACGCCATATTGACCGTGTAAGAAGAAAGCATATCCGGCAACAGATCACGTACCTGTCCGGAACGTGTGCCTTCTCTCGCGCTTGATAATACATACCTCGAAGCATTGCCGCTTAAGTTTGCGGGTATCGCATCATATATGTCCCCCGCCAGACCGGAAGGATCGATTTTTGTAAAATCTTCTTCGTAAAGATCTACTATGTCTCTTTTGATCTCATCTACCACCTGCAAATTATTCTGTTCTAAATATGTTTCTATGGCCTGAGGCATTCCTCCAATCAGCATATATAATCTAAATGTCCGCATGAGACTCCTGTGGATAGAATTCCCCGCAGGTCTCTTTTTCTCCATAAGCATTTTGATCGTCCCGGTAGAAACCTCATCACCGATTGCCCACAAAAATTCCTCAAAATCCATCGGATACATAGATATTTTATGTTCTTCGCTTGGGATCAGAATATCCTTCGTATTCTTCCTGATTGAAATAAGTGACCCTGTCTCAATGTATTTATATCTGCCATCGGCTACGAGATACTTTATTGCCTGCCTTGCCTTGGGAAGCAACTGGACTTCATCAAAAATGATCACAGATTCTTTCTCAAATAATCTTGTTCCGGTCAATTGCTGCAACTGTAAAAAGAAGAAATCCAGATCATAAGTATCATCAAATAAGTCCTTGATTGCCTTGCTGGTATTGGCAAAATCTATCATGATGTATGATTTAAACTCTTTTTTAGCAAATTCTTCCGCTATAGTCGATTTACCGACTCGTCTCGCTCCCTTAATCAGCAATGCGTACTTATCACTTCGATTTTCCTTCCATTCAAGAATCTCGCTATAGATTTTCCTTCTAAATACCGGTTTTTCCATACTTCAATCCGTCCTTTCAAGCCGAGTATAACGCAAATCCCCATTCGTGTAAATACATTTTTAACGCAAATCCCCATTCATTTATTTTAGACTTTTACTCAAATCCCCGTTCAGTTGACTACTTCTGTACTAGTCAAGCAAAGTCAAGTTTAATTTTATTTCAAAATGGTTTATACAACTGTTGATTTGTCGCATTTTTAAACTTTTTGCA
>CAYOGG010000114.1:0-4600 GCA_964403455.1 uncultured Bacteroidaceae bacterium
TTATGATTACTAAGATGAAAAAAATGACCTTCTTGGTCTATCGAAATAGCTACGTGGATTTTTTGGAAAAACTACGTTCTCTTGGAGTGCTTCATGTAAATGATGTAGGTGATGTCAATCAGGAAGATGAAGAGATGCAGACGAAAATGTCGGAATTGTCCAGATATGATCAGACTATCTGTCAATTGAAGGATATGAATGTAGGGTCTGATACCGAAGTGCAGATTGACATTAATACTCCTTCTGAACTATTGGATAGAATTGACTACTTGAATGCGACGGTCGCTTCTATAAATCAAAAACTGAATCAAATAGCAAAAGATATTGCAGTGTTTGAACCGTGGGGAGATTTTGATCCGAAATCTTTAGATAAACTGTGTAGATCCGGTTATCAAATAAGACTCTATTCGTGTATGGAAAAGAGTTGGAAAGCCGAATGGGAAGAACGATACCATGCTATTAAAGTAGGAACAGATAGCTTGAGGATTTATTTTGTCACTGTTACCTCAAGCGGAGAGTTACCTGATATAGATGCGGATTCTATGCGTATGCCTGAGTGTTCTCTTTCCGAGATGAAACGGCAGTCTGAAAAGCTCAATGCCGATTCGAATTCTGCTAAAGCGGAAATAGACAGGATAGCTGTCTACGGGATTCCGCTTCTTGAGAAAGGAAAAGAGGAGGTTTTGCAGAACATTGATTACTTCAAGGTATTACGTAATACAGATAAAGAAGCTGAAGGTCGTATTTGCGTTCTTCAAGGCTGGTTGCCGGCTGCTGACATCGATAGAGTATTGTCCTCGTTGGATGATAAAGGTCTATATATAAAGGTGGATGATCCTACCCCAGATGATAAGGATATTCCTATCTTATTGAAAAACAATAAATTCGTTAAACTGTTTGAACCTTTTACAAAACTCTATATGTTGCCTGGTTATAGGGAATTGGACTTGACATTATTTATTGCTCCATTCTTTATGCTGTTCTTCGGACTTTGTTTCGGTGATATCGGTTATGGTTTGTTGATGTTATTAGCACTGCCTTTATTCAGAAAATTATTCCATTTGATCGATCCCCGTTTCTCTGACGGTATCATTATTTTATTGGGATTATCTACGATTTTGTGTGGATTTCTGACAGGTGGTTTCTTTGGATTTAATATATATAATATCAATATACCGTTTGTACAGCGTTTGAAAGATGTCTTATATCAGGATCAGATGAAACTGCTATATTTGGCATTTATTATAGGTGGCGTTCATATTGTTGTAAGTATGATACTTAAAAGTGTCAATATGGCTATTCAATTCGGATTCAGATATGCAGTATCTACTATTGGATGGGTCATTATGATAATTTCATCTACAGCTGCTTACTTTATGCCCGGATTTGGATTTGATTCCATTCTGTACTCAGTACTTGCGTCTATAGCAGGTTTTAGTATCTTTCTGTTTAACTGTCCAGACAAAAATCCATTCTTCAGTATAAAGAATCTGTTGCTTAATATAGGTTCCGGCCTTTGGGATACATATAATATGGCAACCGGTTTATTGGGAGATGTATTGTCTTATGTACGTCTTTTTGCATTGGGTATGTCAGGGTCTGTTCTAGCATCGGTGTTTGATGATCTTGCAGTAGGAGTATTTAATACTGATTCTTTTGCAAAAGGAGTTTTTACCTTTATCGGCTGTGCTTTGATATTTTTATTTGGACATGCTATAAATATTTTCATGAACTTTTTGAGTTCAATGATCCATCCTATGCGACTCATTTTTGTTGAGTTCTTCAAGAATACTGCTTATGCAGGTGGTGGAGATGAGTACCATCCTTTTAAATGAGAAATAAATCAATAACTTAAAACAATAAATAACTATGACAACAAATTTGTTGATTGCCTATATCGGCGTCGGATTAATGATTGGTCTTTCCGGTATTGGTAGTGCTTATGGAGTTACAATAGCCGGTAATTCCGGTCTTGGAGCCCTGAAAAAGGTAAAGAAATTCAGTAACTATTTGGTCCTGTCTGCTCTTCCCGGAACACAGGGATTGTATGGATTTGTAGGTTACTTTGTATGTAGTAGTGTAATAAGCCCTGATATGACAACTTTTCAGGCTAGTGGAGTATTCGGAGCCGGTTTAGCATTAGGTTTGGTATGTCTGTTTTCTGCTATTCGACAGGGACAGGTCTGTGCAAATGGTATTGCTGCTATCGGTCAAGGACATGATGTGTTTACAAACACTCTGACGTTTGCAGTATTCCCTGAACTATATGCTATTGTATCTTTACTGGTTACAATCTTGATATCATCTGCACTTCAGGCAGATACATCAACAGCTACTTCAATGATTGGAAATGTTATTTCTATGTTACCGATGGCTTGATATTTCGATTTATAAAAGAATTATCCCGGAGTCATTGACTTCGGGATTTTTTTTTTCACAAGGAGTTAATAAATGGAATATTAATAAAGTCTGTTAATGGACAAATCTTTGTCATTCATATTGAGTAATTTTGTCTTGACAATTTGGAATTTGATAATGAATAATTTAGAAAGAAAGCCTAACTATATTTTTGTTGCAAGCTGGGAGGTTTGTAACAAAGTAGGAGGTATATACACGGTACTTTCTACACAGGCAAAATCTTTGCAGGAAAGTATGGGTGCCACTTTGATATATGTAGGACCTGATCTGCATAAGAATATTGATAATCCGCTTTTTGATGAGGATACTACTCTTTTTCCCAATTGGCAGAAAAGGGCTTGGGAGAGCGAGGGCCTTTCTGTTAGAGCCGGACGTTGGAAAATACCGGGTTCACCTATTGTGCTTTTGGTTGACTTTCTACCATTCTTGGCCATGAAGAATTGGATTTATGGTAGAGCATGGGAACTTTTTTCGGTGGATTCGCTTCATTCCTACGGAGATTATGATGAGGCTTCGATGTTTTCTTATGCTTCTGCGATGACGGTTAAGAGTTTCTATGATTTTTTCTTAAATAGTAATGATACTGTAGTTTATCATGCTCACGAGTGGATGACAGGATTGGGAGCTATGTTTCTGAAATATTACATACCGGAGATTTCTACCGTTTTTACTACGCACGCTACTTCTATAGGTCGTTCCATAGCAGGAAATAATAAACCTTTGTATGATTATTTTGAGGGATATCATGGCGATCAGATGGCTCGTGAACTTAATATAGAGTCAAAGCATTCAGTTGAGAAACAGACTGCTCATAGAGTTGATTGTTTTACTACGGTAAGTGCTATTACAGCCCGTGAGTGTCGCCAACTACTTGAAATTAATCCGGATGTTCTCACGATTAATGGGTTTGAAGATTGCTTTTTACCTTCAGAGTCCAAGTTCGATTTAAAGAGAAAGGAAGCAAGAAAGAAAATCATATCTGTGGCCAATAAACTGATGGGCATGGCTTGGAAGGATGATACAATAATAATAGGTACCGGTGGACGTTATGAGTTTAGGAATAAAGGTTTGGATTTATTTATTGATTCAATGAGTAAACTTAGAGATGATGAACATCTGAAGGGTAAACATGTATTGGCTTTAATAAATGTTCCCGGATGGGTTTCTGAACCTCGAAAGGACCTACAGGAGAGGCTCATGATTTACCATCATTCATCAAAACCCCTTTCGTCTCCTTTTATAACTCATTGGCTTAACAATATGAGTACTGATAGAATAATACAGGCTTTATGTTTCCGTAATTTCAGGAATGAAAAGCAGGATGATGTGAAAATTATGTTTGTCCCTTGTTATTTGGACGGTAATGACGGTATTTTTGATTTATCATATTATGATCTTCTTATTGGTCAGGATTTGGCAATATTTCCTTCATATTATGAGCCATGGGGCTATACTCCTTTGGAAAGTTCTGCATTTCATGTACCTACCGTTACTACAGATCTTGCGGGTTTTGGATTATGGGTTAAATCCCAGACAGAAAATCAAGGAGATTTGAGAGATGGTGTTAAAGTAATTCATCGTTCTGATAGTAATTATTCGGATTCTGCTTTAGAAATAGTAAATACTGTTTTGCAATGGATATCATATAATGATAAAAAGAAAAAAGATATAAGTTTATCGGCTTCTAAACTTGCTGAAAAGGCTTTATGGAAAAATTTTATAATCAACTATGAGGATGCTTATAAATTTGCCGTAAAGAAGACTTGGAACCGTAAAATGTAGTAACCACTTTTATAACATATAAGATGAAAATCAAGGCTAGCAATGCCAATGTTCCAAATTGGCGCGTAATAAATGTCAAATCTAACATTCCTGAACAATTAAATAAGTTGGATGAACTGGCACATAATATATGGTGGGCATGGAATCCTGAGTGTAAGGAACTTTTTCAAAATATTGATCCGGAATTATGGACATCTGTCAATCATAATCCGGTTCTTATGTTGGAACGTTTAAATTACGAGAAACTGGAGTCAATGTCGAAAGATGTATTCTTATTAGATAATATGAATACAATTTATGACAAGTTCCGTGCCTATATGGATGTTAAACCTGACAAATCTCGTCCTTCAGTTGCATATTTCTGTATGGAATATGGTCTTACCCATGTTTTGAAGATATA
>CAYOGG010000115.1:0-4059 GCA_964403455.1 uncultured Bacteroidaceae bacterium
CCCGTGCGAATCTGAGATTTGTTGTTTCAGTAGCAAAACAATATCAGAATCAGGGTTTGAGTCTTCCTGACTTGATAAATGAAGGTAACCTCGGCTTGATCAAAGCCGCTGAAAAGTTTGATGAGACACGTGGATTCAAATTTATCAGTTATGCCGTTTGGTGGATTCGTCAATCGATTCTTCAGGCTTTGGCTGAACAATCCAGAATAGTTCGTCTACCGCTTAATCAGGTAGGGTCTCTGAATAAGATTAGTAAGGCTCTTTCAAAATTCGAACAGGATAATGAGCGTCGTCCTTCTCCTGAAGAATTGGCAGATGTGCTTGATATACCTGTAGATAAGATAGCAGATACGCTTAAGGTTTCCGGTCGTCATATTTCTGTTGATGCACCTTTTGTAGATGGCGAGGACAATAGCCTATTGGATGTGTTGGTAAATGATGACTCCCCAATGGCAGATAGGACTTTGGTTAATGAATCTCTTGCAAAAGAGATTGATCGGGCTTTATCAACATTGACTGACAGGGAAAAAGATATTATTCGTATGTTTTTCGGCATTGAATGTCGTGAAATGACATTGGAAGAAATAGGAGATAAGTTCGGACTAACTCGTGAGAGAGTTCGTCAGATAAAGGAAAAAGCAATCCGTCGTCTTCGTCAAAACTCCAGAAGCAAACTGTTGAAATCATATCTTGGATGAATATGTCGACTTTCAAAAATAAATTCGTTGGATCTTTGTTTTTGCTGATATCTTTGAATTCTTTTTCTCAGACAGTCAATAACAGGAGTGTCAATCCTATTATGAATCCGACAGAAGGGCTAACGGCTTCAAGAGAAGATGTTAATTCGAAATACTCAAATAAGAAGATAAAGAATGCGGATACGGTCAGTGTTTATATATTTGCCGTATCGTTTTCTTTTATGGATTCCACTCTGTTTATATCAAATATCCAAAAGGTGGATGATGCAGTAGTGTATAATAACACCTTTTTAGCCGGTATTACTTCGTATGAACAGCAATTCGGAAACTATGTCGAACAACTTGGAAATAATAGCCAAATACCTGTCGTATATTTCTCAAAAAGAGAAAAAGCTATTCAGAAGCGATATAAAACTGCTGCGAGACGAAGTTCGAAGAAATTGAAACTCGGAATTACCGAAGTCGGTAACGGTTTTAGTTTTTCTACGCCGTTATAAATACCCTTTTTTGAATTCTGTTAGAATTGAATGTGAACGGAAATACGTACACCTTCTGTGGCAACACCGGGGGTGTCTCTGTATGTAAGCCTTCGAAAATAATCAATTCTACCGAATTTAAGAATATTCTCAATGCCAAACCCCATTTCAACATACGGTTCTGTCATTTTTGTGGCAATCGCTTCTTCCGGATACTTATATAGATTTCCGCTATTGTCTATATTTGGATTATTGCAGTCGGAAGTAGTTCCCCAGATGCCACGGAAGGTCACAATCTCTCTCAATTTGAGCTTTTTTATCAGAGGAGTTCTATTGAATAACCAGCCATTGAGATAGTAAGTAATATCCCAAGCTGCCTGCGAATCAAGAATGAATTCCATAGGAGTCATAAGCTCATATGATTCTTTTCGAAGAGTATATGAGATATTGGCATTTGGTATAATCAGAAGAGGATATGGTGCCTGATTCCAGATTTTTTCTCCTTTCAACAATACATCAAAATATCCAAAAGGAGAAACCCATAGTCGTTGCCTATATGATGCATCTGTTTTTTGAATAGTATAATTACTACCAAGAACATCTTTGAAGGCCATGGAGTGGGATAGTGTAAATACAGGATGTTCCGGAAGCATGGAGTTTCTGTCCCATTTGTTTTGAACAAATTTCTCATTTGGAGCATATCTAAGATTGATCTCAAACTCAGTCTGCATTATCTGTTTATCAAATGTGGCTATTCCGCCCGAAATATCTTTCTCGAGTTTAATATATTGGGATCTTTCATTTATCCTGTTTCTCAATACGGCAGAATATGAAAAACCATTATGAAATTCGTTTGAATAAGTAAACTCTCCGAGTTTGATATATCCAATCTTATTATCTGGAAGACGTTTTAAGGACAAGAACATATTATCCTTGTTTGTATATAGATAGGTCTGTCCGTATTGAAAAATATCGTTTTCGTAATGCAGCCTGAGCGAATGGATTGGAAATTCATTCCAGTTTTCCTTTTTTGGTTTAAATGAATATTCCAACCTTCCCATATATTTCCAACGCTGATCTCTGGTTCCGTATACGACGTAGAATCTGCCAAATAGATGAGGATTTAGATAAGCAGTAGTCATGCCGCCTGTTCTAAGCCTTACTCCTTCCAATTCGTTAAAACTTACTGTAGTGTTTACCGGTCCATAGTAGAATGGAGTACGTTCCTTCTTTATGGGAATGTATCCTGAGAATAAGAAAGAAATACCTTGTTCAGTCCAATAATAGACCGGTATATCTCTTAATCTTGTTAGCATTTCCTGTACGGAACGTTGTTGAACACTCATTGTCGTATCTCTATGTTCTACCCAAAAATCTTCATCTCGGTTTGTGGAGTTCTCGTCTTCAATTACTTTTTCCGGTCTGTCGAATATTGTTTGGTCTACTTCATCATTGAATTTGTAATCTGAATATGTTACTTCTCTTCTTCCATATATACCATCAATGAAATCATATAGTTTGAGCTCTGTGGTTATTGATTCAAAAAGTAGTAATCTTGGATGTTCTGCAGTACGTGTGAATCTCTGTTCCAGATTCAGATATTCAACAAAGTTTAAGTTAATGTCATAAGGAATACTCATTTGTACCCATTTTATGAAGTGAGTTGAGTCTGTTGTTACATAAAAATGACCTGTAAAACCGAAAGACTCGGAGTTGAAAGGTACAAAAACAAAATCGACACACTCCTCATTATCAACTACGAGAGTATCCATAATATAATACTTGTAATAGTTTGGTGCTATATCCGCCAGTGGACTTACAAACTCATTTCTAAGAATAATCACCTTTTCGTTGAATAGATCAACATCGACAAGTGTAGCTTCTACGGCAGCTCTAATCTCTTCATCAGGCATGAAATCATCAATGCCTACCCATTTTCGGCCCGAAACCTGTTGCTTTTCTTTTGAAGGCTTTTTCTGGAAATAATCGGTAGCGACCAATTCTCGTGATGATACATTAAGGATAGGTTTTCCTGATATAAGAGAGGTGTCGACATATTCTTTCAGAAAGTCAAACTTCCTAAACAAAAATTGCTTCTGTTTTTCTTCAGAGAAGTTATCCAATGCAATTATGAATTTCTCATATCGGTTTTTTGAAACGAAATCATTATTGTATGGGTTATCTTTCCTTTTATTATCAATCAATGTCTTAGCCAACTCAACGGCGGGATTGTCTTTTTTCTTGTAAACTTCTCTTTCCGGTTTTATCTCAATTTCAGATAATCCATACGATGTTGCTTTCAATACCACCTTTATGGGAAATCGTGTATTAGGGGATAGTTCGAGCTTGTAATCATCGTATCCCACCGATGAAATCATAAGAGTCTGATTATTCACCGGTCCAATGAAAGAAAAATTGCCGTTATTGTCAGTGGTACATCCAATAGTACTATTTATAAGACGAACAGTCGTATATGGTAATGCTTCACCATTGGAATCTTTCACGTTCCCACTAATTCTTACTTGGGAATATGCATTACAGAATATTAAAAAGCTAAAAACAAATATTGAGATAAAGTGCTTTGTTTTTTCTGAGAAATTCATATTATCAATTTTATATGACAAAGATAGTGCAAGCCGAGAGCAATGAAAAATAAACTTGTTTATTTTTCTTGTTTTTAGTTTGACTGATATTGGGAGGCAAAGCCTCATGAATATCAGTCAAACTAAAAACAGTAGAAAAGAATAAGTTCGTTTCATTGCCGAGGCGCCGCCTATCTTGGAGACGTTAGTCTCAAAGATAGTTCAAGCCTTTAGGTGTAGCACAAACGGTTTCATTGCCGAGGCGCCGCCTATCTTGGAGACGTTAGTCTCAAAGATAGTTCA
>CAYOGG010000115.1:4159-4597 GCA_964403455.1 uncultured Bacteroidaceae bacterium
AGCCTTTAGGTGTAGCACAAACGGTTTCATTGCCGAGGCGCCGCCTATCTTGTATGTGTAATACTAGAATTTAATTATAGGTACTTTTTCAATCTAAGTCGTTTCTTTTATATAATAAGGTGTATGTCATATTTTCTATAAAATGAAAGCAATTTATATTTTGAATCGTAACGCATTCATTTTAAGATATGATAGGTTGAAATGTAAAAATGGCATGAAGAAAAATCAATCTTTTTTGAAAAAAAGTCAGCGAAATGTTTGGTCAGTATCCAGACTCGCCATATCTTTGCATCCGCTTTCGGGAACGAAGATATGACAAGAGAGAGCCGTAAAGGCAATTTTAAGTTGTACGAGTTTAAAAATATTCCCATAATGAGAGCTTTAAGCCGTTCTTTGAACAATTTTCATACAGACAAAAGTAGTACGACGATTTTGCCG
>CAYOGG010000116.1:0-4573 GCA_964403455.1 uncultured Bacteroidaceae bacterium
TTCAAGGTAGAGATGATTATCAGAGGCTATCTAACCGGCTCTGCATGGAGAGATTACCAGAATGGCTGTCGTAATCTCTGCGGAATAATTCTCCCGGAAGGAATGCGTGAAAATCAGCGTTTCCCTCAGCCAATCATCACTCCTACCACCAAAGCCGAAGAGGGCCATGACGAGAACATCTCGAAAGAAGAGATTATATCAAACGGGCTGGTAAGCCGTGAAGACTATGAGTTAATGGAAAAATACACCAATGCCCTTTTTCAACGTGGCTCAGAGATAGCTCAATCAAAAGGACTCATCTTAGTCGACACCAAATATGAGTTCGGTAAACGTGACGGAAAGGTATATCTCATAGATGAAATACATACGCCCGACTCTTCAAGATATTTCTATTCAGAAGGATATCAGGAAAAGTTCGAAAAAGGTGAGGCCCAGAAACAGCTCTCCAAAGAGTTTGTACGTCAGTGGCTCATAGAACATAACTTCATGGGCAAGTCCGGACAGACTGTTCCGGAGATGACTGATTCTTATGTAGAGAGTGTATCAGAAAGATACATAGAACTATATGAGCACATAGTAGGAGCAAAGTTTGAAAAAGCAGACACGGCAGACTTGGCCGTCCGAATAGAGAAAAACGTTACGGATTGGTTAAATAACAAATAAAACAATTTCAAAGTGAGTGGAACAATAGTATTTTTAATCATTGTTGGATTTGTTCTTTTCAATGTAGTAAAGAAAAGAATAGACTTCCCAAATGATTCTGAGGTTGACGATTCACAAGACATTGACCGCGATGAATCCCCGATGACTCATCACCAGAACACTGTCGGACAGTCCCAACCTGAAAACCAGGCCGAGAGTAAATCTGCCGGGCCTTCCGCCAAAAGCCCATCAACAGCCGCCTATAGCACTTACGGAAATCAGGGCAACCGTCTTTTCGGAATCATAGGCAAGCCGCTTGAGCATTCAAAATCTATTGTTTACTTCAAACAAATGTTTCGTGAAAATGGTATCAATGCCGATTATCAGAATTTTGAGATTGATGACATATCTCAATTGACTGAAATTATAGCAAAAAACCCGAGCCTTTGCGGACTGAACGTTACAATACCGTACAAGGAAGATGTAATTCAGTACATGGACAAACTTGATGATACCGCCCGCCAAATCGGAGCCGTAAACGTCATCAAAATCCTGCGTACCGAAGATAAGGTAGAACTTATCGGTTACAACACGGATGCTATAGGCTTTATAGACTCCATACGTCCTATTATAGGCGATAGAAAAAAAGCCCTCATACTCGGTACCGGAGGCTCTTCAAAGGCTGTAAAATATGGGTTAGACATGCTCGGCATCGAATCACGGTTCGTATCACGCAATTCCAATTTCGATATATTGGGATACTACGAACTCTCTCCTTCAATAATTGAAGATAGTAAGATAATTGTAAACTGTACTCCCGTAGGTATGTGGCCTAATACGAGTGATTATCCGGCCATCCCTTATGCAGACCTGACATCCGAGCATCTATTGTATGACGTAATATACAATCCTGAAGAGACCATGTTCATGCAGAAAGGAAAATATTACGGAGCTACAGTCAAGAACGGATATGAGATGTGGCAATTACAAGCCAATGCCACTTGGAATATCTGGAACGAACAATGATATATGGATAATAGATATATGATGCGTGGCGTCTCCGCTTCAAAAGAGGACGTACATAACGCAATAAAAAACATCGACAAGGGAATATTTCCCAAAGCATTTTGCAAAATCATTCCGGACATATTGGGAGGAGATCCCGATTACTGCAACATTATGCATGCTGACGGTGCCGGTACCAAATCTTCATTGGCCTATGCCTATTGGAAAGAGACGGATGATATATCAGTATGGAAAGGTATCGCTCAAGATGCACTCATCATGAATATTGACGACCTGCTCTGTGTAGGGGCCGTTGACAACATATTGGTAAGTTCCACTATAGGAAGGAACAAAAATCTCGTTCCGGGAAGTGTTATCAGTGCCATTATTAACGGTACGGACGAACTATTGGCAGAGTTGCGAAACATGGGTGTAGGAGTCTATGCCACCGGTGGTGAGACTGCCGATGTAGGAGATTTGGTACGCACCATAATTGTGGACAGCACTGTTACCTGCCGTATGAAACGCAGCGATGTAATAGATAACGCAAACATTCGTCCCGGAGATGTAATAGTAGGACTGGCATCATTCGGACAAGCATCTTACGAAAAGCAATATAACGGAGGCATGGGCAGTAACGGACTCACCAGTGCCCGTCACGACGTCTTCTCCAAGTATCTTGCAAAGAAATACCCCGAGACCTTCGATGCCGCCGTTCCGGAAGAACTCATCTACTCAGGTGGATTGAAACTGACCGACAGTGTGCAAGATTCGCCACTCGATGCAGGTAAGCTGGTTCTGTCACCTACCCGCACCTATGCTCCGGTAGTAAAAAAACTGCTCGATGCATTACGTCCTCAGATACACGGCATGATACACTGTTCAGGCGGTGCACAGACTAAGATAATGCACTTCGTAGATAGTGTTAAAGTAATCAAAGACAACCTCTTCCCCGTCCCACCTTTGTTCCGCACCATTCAAGAGCAGAGCCATACCGACTGGTCAGAGATGTACAAAGTTTTCAACTGCGGACACCGCTTAGAAGTCTATCTACCAAAAGAGTCTGCAGATCAAGTGATAGAGATAAGCAAAAGTTTCAATATTGACGCCCGAATTATAGGACGTGTAGAAGAGTCTGATAAAAAAGAACTTATCATCAGAAGCGAGTTCGGTGAATTCAGATACTAATAAATAAAAAACAGAAGTGCGCACTATCTAAAGAAGATGATGCGCACTTTTTTATCCATTTATCAGACTATTTCTTATCGGGAATAGCCTCCAATACAGCCTTTAGAAAATCCCAAACTTTCTGAACAGATGGGATGAAACAACGCTCATCCGGAGAGTGAGGACTCATCAGAGTAGGACCGCATGAAACCATATCCCAATGAGGATAAGCACCACTCAATATGCCGCACTCCAATCCTGCATGGATAGCCATGACCTCAGGCTCCTTACCATACAGATTGTGATAAACCTGCTTCATCACACGCAATATGGTAGAATCCGGATTTGGTGCCCAGCCCGAATAACCTCCCGTAAATGAAACATTCACTCCTGCCAATTTGAATACACATTCCATCTTAGATGCAAGCTGCTCCTTCGACGAATCCACAGAGCTGCGAAGCAGACTATTAACCAAGAACTCTCCTTTACATATCTTCACCATGGCCATATTATTGGAAGTCTCTACCAATCCTGGAACATCCGCACTCATTCTCTCCACACCATCCGGACAAGCTATCACGGACCTTATCAAACGAAGAGCGGTCTCCTCTTCCACATACATACATTCCTGAGCATCACAAACCTCATCCTCAGCACACTTATAAGGTTCAAACACACACTTACTATCTGGATCTGTTGTCGAATATTCCGACTTCACCTCAGCAAAAACATCAGCCACCACTTTTTCTGCCAGTGCCACCTTATCCTTATGTACATAAACCGAAGCAAAACACTCACGAGGAATAGCATTTCTCAGAGTACCGCCCTCCATGTCAATCAGTTTCACATCAGCCTTAGTTAGAAGCGCATATATAATCCTCGCAGCCACCTTATTTGCGTTGGCTCTATACAAAATAATATCCATACCGGAGTGGCCACCCTTGAAACCCTTCACTGCAAGTGAATAGCAAACATGATTCTCCGGTTCAGCCTTAAGCTCATATCGAGCCATAGCCGATGCATCCAAACCTCCGGCACAACCCACATAAAGTTCACCCTCGGCCTCCGAATCTAAGTTAATGAGAATCTCGCCTTTCAAGATACCCGACTTGAGTGCAGCCGCACCTGTCATACCGGTCTCCTCATCATAAGTCACTAACAGCTCTATAGGACCATGCTTCACATCCTTAGACTCCAAAACAGACATTGCCATAGCCACACCCAAACCATTATCCGCGCCAAGGGTAGTACCACGAGCCTTCAGCCACTCACCATCCACCCATGTCTCGATGGGGTCCTTCTCGAAATCATGCACAGTATCAGCATTCTTCTGAGGAACCATATCCATATGTCCCTGCAGAATAACACCCTTTCTATTCTCAAAACCGGGAGTAGCCGGAGCACGCATAATTACATTTCCCGTCTCATCAGCAAAAGCCTCCACGCCATGTGAATTAGCCCACTCCAATAAATAAGCTCTAATCTTCTCCTCATGTTTTGAAGGCCGAGGCTGCCTTGTTATACCGTAAAAATTGTTCCAAACAATTCTCGGCTCTAAATCATCAATAGTCATATCTATTTTGTTATTAAATAATCATATCAAAAAAACGAAAGACCTCTATTCCCCAAAATTAATCATTTACATTAAACAATTAAGTTTAAAAGCAAAAAAAACATTTGATTATTTCTTTCGTTTTTTATAGGGATTCTACCTACTTTTGGTCTCATACTAACCACCGAAGATTTTTTTCGGATACAA
>CAYOGG010000117.1:0-4550 GCA_964403455.1 uncultured Bacteroidaceae bacterium
AGCCGGGGTGATGGTGCTTATGTCAGCAGGTGAGACTGCGAAGAAACTGATTTTGGGAGTACCATTGGGCCAATACTTGGCAGGGGAATAGGTGTAGCTTGTTCCATTATATGTCACAGTTTGGCGCATGAAGTTAAGTGTCTTTGTCGCAGCTGCTGACCATGTGTCATCAGTTCCCGTGTTGTAACCCAATACCATGAAGTTTCCACCTGAGGGAAAGTCTGTTCCAGCAATAGGTGTGGCTTTTGTTGGTTTCTGAACAAATGTTCCGAAACTGATCGCTTTAGGACTGTCGGCTCCATCGGAGACAACGTCCTCATTTGAACAACCGGCTAATAATAAACCGGTTAGTCCAACCAATAAATAATTTTTTTTCATAAGAAACAATTTTAGCTAATTAAACAATATTTTACGTTACAATAAGATTTCTACATTATCCGGCTCTTTCCAATCTGTGACTGTGGTGCTGAACCCTGATGAAGTTCCTCCGGTAGTTACCGGCTCTACTTTGATAGTATCGGAAAGGTTTATCTCCACCCGTACCCAAATATCGGCTTTGGTCTTATTTAATTCATTAAGACTTGCATTTAAGGCTTCGGTTATATTGAAGTCAAAATCTCTTGTAGAGTCATTTATAAGTGTTAGCGAAACACGAAAGATATTCTCTCGGGATGCAGCCTTACTTATACCGAAGGTGTTTATCTTGAAGACTAAAGTATCGGCACCTTTTAATCCGAGATCGGCCATGACCGCCGATGATGTGGCCGCGAGGCTGTCTAATCCCGGGTAATAACTACCGGCTAACCCGCTCAGGTATCCGGTGCCGGATGACACATATTGAGAACCTATAAGATAGACTTTTATAGTATAATTATCTACTTTACATGATGGTGTAGCCTGAATAACGACAGATGACGCATCGTCAGTCACGTTGTATCCTGTTTGTAAATAGCGGTAAAACAAATCAGGCGTGTTAACAATACTCTGCAGGGGAAAGCCTCTGGTATTCCCGGCTTTAATGAGCAAACTCGTGTAAGCCTGTATGGTGGAAATGCGTTCGACATTTCTGATTGCAATGTACTCGGTATCGTTATTGAACATCAATACGGAGTATTTCCCTTTAGGTACATTAACTGTTCCGCCGTTGGAGGGAATATTGAATACATAATGGCCTTCTCCTTCTTCATTATAAAAAATAACTCGGACTCCTTCGGGAATGCTTATTCCATCAGGCCAGGTCACGCTGATAGTTACGGGACTTACGGCCTCGTAATATAGCTCTTTACGGCAACCGCTTATCATAATGCAAAAAATGCATAAGGCCGTAGAGTAAATATTTTTATGAAAGATTTTTCTCATTGTCCCAATCATTTTGATATGTTGTAGAATTTCCAAACCAGACCTATTTTTACTTTTACAGGACCTGTATAATTTCGATGGTTAGTAGTCTGATAAACATAGTGACCGTCAGCGGGGAGATATTTTCTGTATTGAGTGGAGACATAACCTGCTCCAATACCGAATTCCAGCGATAAACGACGACTGAGTGGTTTCATATAGCCGTAACTCAGACCTACGGAAAGATAGTTGTCACTTTGATAACCGGTCTTTCCCATCTCAAGATCATAAAGACCTGTACCGCTGAAGAAGCCTATGTAATGCCCGCTGAACGGAGTTTTGCTACATAGCCAGTAACGTAACTCCGGACTTATAGCAGCTATCTGGTAGTAATCATGTTTTGATGAATTGGACCACCATGCGAATTGTCCGTCGATATTGATTGACCATTTCCGTGATATGAGATATTCAACCTCCAGATTGGGTGTGAGAATACCCCATAGTAACATGTTTGTTTTTAATGCCCATCGACTCGTATTCGCTCCGGAAGTACCGATGGCGGTTGTCAGGCCAGTAGATGATGTTGACTCTTTAGAACTCACCGGCCCAATGTGTATAACGTTTTTCGAATCGGGTCCGTTTAACATGGTAAGAAACAATTCCGATGGAAATGAGCTTACGGTAGTGTCAGGACCCGGCGTTCTAAGTTCCCGTACAGGAAAGAACATTATCGTATCGCCTTGAAGTATGCCGGATATAGTATCTTTTTCCGATACGAATAACGTCATCCGTTCGGAGGCAGGGTTCTGACTGTTTAGGTGATTAATCCCGAAATTTGACAGAAGCGAAGGCAGATAGGTGTCGATATTGTGACGGCGTGTTATGATATTGTCTCTGTCAATATACTCTTTCATCCTTTTTATCGGGTCTATGCCGTCGGAGATCCTATTAAGCATCTGTTCACGAATATCGGGAACGACTAAACCTAACATCTCTTCGGCGGATTCGCCGGTTCCGGATTTATTGGATGTAGAAACGGAAGATGTAGGAAAATAAGGCACTTTACCATGTCCGAGCCGTATCTCCAGACGGTTCCTTATATATCTGTCGGGCATATCCCTTAGTAAAACTTCCGGGTTCTCACCGATATGTCCGCCTATAGTATCAGGCTCTTGTCTGCTTTGAGCACTCAGAGCAGACATTGCTATCGTAAGAGACAATATCAGAAATATTTTTTTCTTCATAATCACACAGACCACATTCTTAATTTTTAATAGTAATTGTATAACACGAATACAACTGCACAAATTCAAACATCGACTACTTAAACAAGACCAAACCAAAGAAAGGAATCAGGACTAATCTTTCGATTTAGGTTTATATAGGAACTTTTCTGTACTAACCAGAAGACCATTTTCGTCATAATATTTCCATTCTCCGGTCTCAATGCCGTTTTTATAGCTACCTTCTTTTCTCAGTTTGCCGGCCTCATCATAGAATTTCCATTCACCATTCATTTTGTCGTTACTGTCAAAATCGCCTCGTGCTACCAAAACGCCGGCCTCATTATAAAATTCCGATTTGCCGACAGGTTCATTGTTCATGTATTCGACGAGGGCCCATCCCTTTTCTGTAGGATAATAGTATTTCCACTTACCGGTCATCTCACCATCTTTATACATTCCTGTTCTTGATACTTTGCCGGATTCATCATAGAAATCGGCTTTTCCTTCTAATTTTCCGTTGACAAAGACTCCTGTAAATTCCAAATTGCCATTATCATAATATGAATCAAACTCTCCGGACAATATACCATCAGAATACCGCTCTTTCGATTTCAGCTTTCCATTTTCAAAATAGCTTTTCCATTCTCCTTCCGGCTTATCGGCAGAATAATTCTCTGTCTTCTTTAATTGTTTGTTCTCGTAGTATTCTTTCCATTTACCGGTCCTGCTTCCATTCTCAAAATACATGATACGGCTAAGCTGTCCGTTTGTACCGTAGTAACATTTCCATTCGCCTGTTTCCTTTCCTTTCTCATACAAGGCCGTGTAAAATATTTTTCCATTCGGATGGTATCCTTTCCACTCTCCGTCTTTTTTGCCTGACTCATAATTTCCAATAGCGGACAGCGGTCCTTCTTCATAAAAAGTTTTCCATTCTCCAATCATCAGGCCCTCCATATTGAGGTATCCCGTTTTTTCTGTTTTTCCATTCTCAAAATATGAATTGTATTCTTTGTCTTTGGCACTGAGTCTCTCTTGAGCTATCTTATTGCCAAGGTCAGCCGATTTACGATAATAGGTCACTGCCTTTGATCTGTTTTGTTCCACTCCAAGACCGTATTCCGACATTATCGCAAGATAGAGTTGGATATCAGCATCTTCGAGGTCGGCATTGGCAATATAGGTTTTGGTAAGGCTTTCCAAACGGGGGATTGCTCTGGTATCACCTTTTCGAGCGCTTTCAATAAAAAGACGTGTAGCTGTCTTTTTGTCTTGTTCCACTCCTTGTCCGTTATCATACAAAACTCCCAGCCAAAAAGCACAATCAGATGAGCCCGATTCATATCCTTTCAGAAACCATTTGAATGACTCTTTATAGTTCTCATTGTTTGACCATGCGGAGAACCAGTAATACCTTCCAAGAAAGTAACAGGCACCTGAATGGCCTGCAGAAGCAGCTTCGAGCATGGTTGTCAAGACTTTCTCAGTATAACCATCGTCTATTGTGATATTTACTCCGTCAGTATAATAATTCCGTACAGAATTAAAAAGACTGTCACCGACACTAATCTTTTCCGACTCACTGTTCCGAGCATTCAAGACAAAAGCCATGCTCAAGAAACTAAACAGGATTACAAATTTTCTTATACCGTTCATTTTGTCGTATTATTTACACAATTAATCAAAATCAATTTTATTTCATATCTTTATAGGATGAATCCCCCGAAACATCCGGTTTTAAAATTAAACCGCATTTCAAAAGTTGTACTAAAACTTTGAAAATGCCTTCCGTAGCTCAATTTGCATAAACATTTTTTATGCAAATGTTCCAATATATTATATACAATTACTTTTATGGTCGTATCTATTTTTGATGCAAAGATACACATAAAATATTTGATGCCAAACATTTGATAAAAAAATAATGACATAACCATCTCAAACTAATGAGTTGTATTAATAATCCGGTACAAAAATGGTTAAATA
>CAYOGG010000118.1:0-4530 GCA_964403455.1 uncultured Bacteroidaceae bacterium
TAACAAATCTATTCTCATATATCTGGACAAGCGGGCTGTGGCAATCAACAGATGTCGAAGAAGTATCTTTATTCCTGGAATCACCTCTCATCAATGAACAGGACGCAGCTCTTATCACCAGTGCCATTACGATGTCACTACTTCAACGTTTTGATCCAAAAAAGGTTATGGTTCTTGGAATAGCATCACGAAATATTAGTTACGACGTATCAATTAGAGCTTTGACCGGTTTATTAATATCCGGTATGAAATATGATTCCATAATACCATATTTTCCTGAAATAAGCGGACAATTAAATATCTTATCTGAAGTTCCTGAAATAATTGAAAGGATTCGTACCATACAAATAGCATTGTTAATGTGCCGAGAGACTCAGAAGATTGATCGAAAGATGCGTGAAGAGATTATTCCTACTATGCTTCATAATCCAAAACTCGGAAATATGATGATAGAAGATATGGAAAGTGACGATCAGAATCCGGACTGGGAACAATGGATTAACAATAATAATTTTAAGGACAAAATTATTGAAATGACGGAATTGCAAATGGAAGGTGCCGATGTATATATGAGTACTTTCTGCAATCTAAAAGGATATCCGTTTTTCAAAGAAGTATCAAACTGGTTACGCCCATTCTGTTATGAACAGCCCGATGTTGCTAATAGTATTGGTAATATTAAGATTGCCGACTCACCTATAATAAAAACAATATTTAATAGTGAAGTTTTCTGTAACTCTGATAAATATTCATTTTGCCTTACATTTTCACAGATACCGAAAGAACAGCGTGATATGATATTTGCTCAGTTGGAATCACAGACTGATTCAGAAAATGAAGAAAATAACAATATCTATTCTAAGTCGAAGAGTATTGAAACATTATCAAAACAATATGTACAGGACCTATATAGATTTTTTAAGCTCTTTCCGAATAGAACAGAATTCTATGACCCTTTCGGCAGAGATCTAAATATGCTCAATTGCAAATCTTTATCTCCTTTATTAAATAACATCATTAACAAACGTACAATAGCCGAGTTTTTACTAAGAAAAGAATATTTTGCCGAGGCTGCAGAGATTTTCAATTCCATTGAAAAGGATGAGAAAAGTAAAGATATTGATTATCAGTTCTATCAAAAAATGGGATATGCTTTCCAACGAAGTCAGAAATATAGCAATGCACTTGAATGTTACTGTCGTGCCGATATTATGCAGCCTGACAATCTTTGGACAATGAGGCATTGCGCACAATGTTACAGAATTCTAGGTAATCCTCAAAAGGCATTGGAAACATTAAACCATGCAGAACTATTCGATTCGGATAATCTTTCTCTTCAGATTCAAATAGGTGAATGTTTAGTTGATTTAAAGCAATATAAAGAGGCCCTCTCTCGATTCTTTAAGGTTGAGTTTCTCAAACCTAATATGGTTAAGGCATGGCGTGCAATAGCTTGGTGTGCTTTTTTATCTGATAAAATGGAACAGGCTACAAAATACTATGAAAGATTGATTTCCCAGTCCAAACCACAGGCACAGGACTATCTGAACTCCGGACATGTAGCATGGACCAAGGGAGAAATAAAGAAAGCGGTTTCCATGTACAAAGAGTGCATAAATTTAGAAGGCCCGGATCATTTTAAAGAAGAACTAGACGCAGACTTTAATATTTTACAGGAAAAAGGCATCGAAAAATCGGATTATCCACTAATGCTTGATATGCTTAATTGAGATACTGTGCGAAAACTTATCGTTCAAAAATCCGATTATGCCGCATTCATGTTACTAATGCTTTCAAAGAATAAAGATTGACTATTAAATTATGTCGAATATATCCTTCTCAAAAAGTTTTTTTATATTTTTGTACAGTTGTACTGACCAAAATTTTACTAAGTAAATATATTACATCAAAAAGATGAAAGTCAAAAACATTCTAAAAAAGCAGCCGGCAATTATTTTATGTGCTGCCTTGTCGCTTTATTCCACACAAAGTGTTTTAGCGGCAAAAAAACAAGCAGATGACAAATTTGTCAGTCATGCAGCAGGAAACCCTTATCTTCCACTATGGGAACATGTTCCGGATGGAGAACCACGAGTTTTCGATGACCCAGATAATCCTGGAAAATTACGTGCATATATAATCGGTTCTCACGATGTACGTTTCGGGAGTTATTGTGGCCCGGATATCCGTATGTGGTCAGCTCCGGTCGAGGATCTTACAAGTTGGCGCGATGAGGGCCCCATATTTACCTATAACATTGAAAATCAATGGGATGTAATGTACGCCCCGGATTTGGTAGAAATCAAGCAGAAAGATGGAACGAAGGTATATTACCTATATCCTCACAGCCGTGGTAGAAATCGCGAAGCAATGGTTTGTAAGAGTAATCGTCCTGATGGACCATTTACTCCTGTGAATGTCACAGAAGACGGAACAAGAACTGTTCCTGGAAGTATTTTAGGATTTGACCCATCAATTGTAATTGAGGAAGTTACAGATCCTAAAGACCCTGATTATGAAATCGGATTCCGTGCATATGGCTTCTGGGGTTTTCAAAGATCTTCTGCAGCTCAACTTGATCAAAAGACCATGTATTCCGTACGTCCCGGAACAGAGATTATCCCCTACTTCATACCTGCAAGTTCCAGATATGGTGTAGTTAGAGATCCTGCCGGTACAAAATATCCTGCCCTCTATAGTGAACAGGATCCCGGATTATTCAACTTCTTTGAGGCATCATCCATACGTAAAGTAGGAAACAAATATGTTATGGTATTCTCAGGTTATTCCGGTCCTGACTATGGATTAGGAAGCACTAACTCTGCTCTACGTTATGCTTTTGGAGATTCTCCATTAGGTCCTTGGCGTAGTGGCGGTGTTTTAGTTGACTCACGTGGTATTGTTTTAAATGAAGACGGTTCAAAACTTATGACCACCAATGGTGCTCATAATACTCATGGAAGTCTTCAGGTAATTAATGGACAATGGTATGTTTTCTATCATCGTCCACCACGCGGATTCGGAAATGCTCGCCAGTCAATGGTTGCACCTGTTACAATTCAATGGGACGAGAAGTCGGTAGCTGATGGAGGTAAAGTCGTAATACGCGGTTATGATCCTTTTGCTAAAGACGGAATCTGGACAGCAAAGGCATCAAACGGCGATGAATATACCGGTGCTGAAGTAACATCAGAAGGCTTCCATATCTTCGGTTTGGATCCATACCAGTATTACTCTGCCGGCTATGCTTGTTTTATGACAAATGGCAATAGTATGCAGGATACCTGGGATATTTGGGATAACTCAATGGATATGACCGGTGTAAAGAGCGGTGATATTATTGGTTTCAAGTATTTTGGTTTCGGCGGCCTGAAAAAAGACTCAAAAGGTATTAAGGCTTTTGATGGTACCAGTCCAAAAAATAAAACTTCATTCAGTGCATTCCTTGCTCCTACCACAAACGAAGCATTCAAGATTAATGTTATGATGGATGGTCCTTGGGCAAACAAAACCTGGAATGGTAAAAAAATCGGCGAAATAAATGTTCCTGCCGATGCTGACAAAAAAGTTACTAAATATACAATTGACGTAGCACAATACGTTGACAATTTGGATGGTAAGCACGCTATTTATTTAGTAGCTGAAGGTCCTCAAGGTAACCTTTTTGACTTGGAAGGTATTTGTTTCAACTCTGCTAAAAAACAGATTGAACGTCCGATTGCTCCTACTGTAAGTATTAAGGTCGGTGGAAAAGATATTGAAGTTCCTGCTATTCCGGTTAGATCAACAAATCAGAATGGTATAGTTGATGGAAGTATTTATCAGGCTAATTGTAAGCTTGCTGCCGGTCAATCTAATGCAGTTTCTGCATCTGCTGATAATGCTGCTGTTAAGTTTGAGATAACACAGAGTCCTGCTAAGACAGGTACGGCTGTTGTCAAGGCAAACTACAATGGTGTAATCAAAACATACAACGTAGTTATCTCTGAATAATTAGCGTATCATAACAAAACAAGGCGCAGAAACATGCTTTCCTGCGCCTTGTTTTTTTTGTGTGTTTCTCAGTGCTGTAGTTTACAAGTTATATTTCGTACGTTTCCCTCTTCAATCAGATAAAGACGTTGATTTGTAGTTGTAGATTTCAATGGGCCACGACTCTGAATATATGGACCCAGTTTAATATATCGGAAAGAAAACATATTTAATCCATCCGGCAACTTATCTTTTCCTGAATACCAGGCTGTTAATAATCCCGGATAGAACTCACAAATCATATTTGAAAGTCTTTCAACCTCAAAGGGAGCCCCATCACCACCCATAAAACACACACAGGTTATAGAATCTTTATATCTTCCAATGATTGAGTTCAACTCTTTCCAATCCAATATATTTCCAATATTATCTTGTAGATGAGGACTATGACAACCTTTGCACTTATTCGGGCAACAAGTCAAATTGATAGCAAGAGTTACTTCATCCGGAATCTCTGCAAATACAATATCGTAATTCCAATATTTCAACATTCGATAC
>CAYOGG010000119.1:0-4509 GCA_964403455.1 uncultured Bacteroidaceae bacterium
TGAAAAAGGCTCTCAAGGATGGTATGCCTGAGGATTCAGAAAAGGATGCTGAAGAGAAAGCTCAGAAGCTGCATGATAAGTTCATCAAGATGGCTGATGAAATGTATGTTGAAAAAGAAAAGGAGATAATGACCGTATGAACTGATGCGCGGATTAGTTATAAAATGCACCGGCAGCAGCTATATAGTCCGTACAGAAGACGGAGTATGTCAAGAGTGTAAGGTAAAAGGTTCTTTCAGGATTAAGGGAATAAAAAGCACTAATCCTGTTGCGGTAGGAGATTATGTGGTTTTTAATCCTGCTCAGGGTGATAATCCTTCTTATATTGTGGATATAGAGGAACGCAAAAATTATATAATCAGACGTTCGTCCAATCTCTCTAAACAATCCCACATATTGGCATGTAATTTGGATCAGTCTCTTTTGATTGTCACTATCAATTATCCTGAAACATTTACTGTTTTTATCGATAGATTTCTGGCTTCTGCTTGCGCATATAACATAAAGGTTATACTTGTTTTCAATAAGATTGATTTATTGTCTTCCGCGGAAAATGATAAGGTGGATGAGTTATGCAGTTTGTACGAAAGGATAGGCTATGATTGCATAAAGTGTGATTCTCTGCATGGGGTTGGGATGGAAGAACTTAAGAGAAGATTGAAGGATAAAGTAACTCTCGTTTCAGGTAATTCTGGTGTAGGTAAAAGCACCCTTATTAATACTCTTATTCCGGATATATCGTTGAAAACGGGAGAAATATCAATTAAACACAATACCGGAATACATACCACTACCTTTTCTGAGATGCATAAATTACCTGAAGGTGGATGGGTCATAGATACTCCCGGAATAAAAGGTTTTGGAAATTTTGATATGAAAGAAGAGGAGATAAGTCATTATTTTACTGAAATCTTCTCTGTTTCAAAAAAATGCAGGTTTGCAAATTGTACTCATACAAATGAGCCGGAATGCGCAGTAAAAAATGCGATAGATACGGGTGAAATAAATATTTCGCGTTATGCCAGCTATTTGAGTATGTTGAGCGATGAAAACGAAGAAAAGTATAGAAAACCTGAATGATTTATCTATACTTTTCCTGAGTCTGATAGTATATAAGAAATAAATAATCCCGAGAAGAGACTATTCATCCAACCATTTCTTAACGATACGTCCTTCGTTATCCGGGAAGACTCCACAAAGAATTCTGATAAAGTCGATCAGTGTCCAAATTCCCAATCCTCCAAGAGTGAAGATTTGAGCAATTCCCGAACCGACTTTTCCTAAATAGAAACGATGTACTCCAATAATACCAAAAAACCAGCATAATAATGCTGCTGCCAATCTGCTTTTGTCGCTTATGTTTTTGCCACAAGCCGGCTCTTCCATCTTTTTACCGGTGGAACATCCGCATTTAATACAAATAACGGCTTTGTCATCAATCTGGGCCCCGCAATTTTTACAAAACATGTTTAATCATTTTATAGGTTAATAATATATGATCCGCAATAATCAACGTTTTTTCTTGAAAAAAGACCTTATTAGTTCTTGAGATTCTTCTGCCAATATTCCTTTCTTGATAGTCGTCTTAGGATGTAAGGTATCGGGTGCAAAATGTGTATAGCCACGTTTTTCGTCATCAGCTCCATAAACCAATCTTCCTAATTGTGACCAACCGATAGCTCCGGCGCACATAACGCATGGTTCCAACGTAACATATAGCGTACACTGATCCAAATATTTTCCCCCTATATAATTTGCTGCAGCAGTTATGACTTGCATCTCTGCGTGTGCGGTTACATCGTTGAGAGTTTCGGTCAGGTTATGGGCTCGGGCTATTACTATATCTTTACTCACTACTACTGCTCCTACAGGAATCTCTCCGGCTTCTGCAGCAGCTTGCGCTTCAGCGATAGCCATACGCATATATTTTTCGTCATTATCCATTAACGACGCATGTCTTGTTCTTTGAACAGAGTAGGATAGTCCTGATCTAAGTTCTTCAGAATGAAAGCGATGATAGTTTCACGCATCCATCTACTACGGTTGGATATATTATACTTCCGTAGGTAGCTGTCAATAAGCTTCTTCTCTTCTTCATTAGTAAGACAAGTAAGCTTGATATTTCTGATATTCTCTTCTTTTGACATAAAACTGTAACGAAGGTATTACAAATTCGGTTTTTTGCCAATTATTTCGATAAAAAATTAATATTATTGTCTATTTTTGCGTTTAATACTATTTCTAAGGACATTTCTAATTGTATTTTTCATGGTCCTTCTCTGTTAATCATTTATTACTAATGATTTATTTTATTGGGTTGACTATTCTTGAATAAATCTTATATATGGCAAAGCACAATATACTTGGTTTTAACGGCGAACAAATTGCAGCTGAATATATGGAGAGTCGTGGCTTCAAAATCCTGCATCGAAATTGGCGAAGCGGTCACAAAGAGTTGGATATGGTAACTACCAAAGATAATCAGCTTGTTGTAATTGAGGTGAAAACCAGATATAGCGATATTTATGGTCAACCGCAGGATGCTGTTGATGATAGAAAGATTCGCAAGATAGTAAGTGCTACGGATTCATATATAAAGCTTTTTTCGATAGATATGCCGGTCCGTTTTGATATAATAACAATAATACTCGGAGAGAGAGAATCTCAGATAGAACATATTGAAGATGCCTTCTTTTCTCCTATATGGTGATGATTATGAATAAATTAGTAAGGTGTCACATCTTAAATGATGTAGGTTCGACCAACACATATCTTCTTGGACTGAAAGGAGGAGATCCGGATTACAGCTACGAGTTGGCAACAGCTGATTTTCAATCGGCAGGCAGGGGGCAAAGAGGCAATACATGGGAATCGGAGCAAGGGAAGAATCTGCTTTTTAGTATTTTGGCTCATCCGAGTTATATAGAAGTTAAGAATCAGTTTTCTGTGTCTCAGGCTATATCTATGGCGGTTCTTAATAGCGTTGCTAATATTGCAGGGCCTGAGTATGCAAGGGATTTTTCGGTGAAGTGGCCGAATGACATATATTGGAAGAATAAAAAAATAGCAGGTATCTTGATAGAAAATGTCCTTCAAGGTTCTTGTTTGTTGGACAGTGTAATAGGAGTTGGCCTTAATGTAAACCAGAAGGAGTTTTTTAGTAATGCTCCAAATCCTATTTCTCTTTATAATATAACCGGAAGAGAAATATATAGAGAGAATCTGCTGGAAAAGATTATTGATGAATTTATTGAGCAGATGGATTGTTTGAAGAATGGAGATCATGAAAAAGTAGATAGAGAGTATCATCGACATCTTTTCAGAAGTGACGGTTTCTACAGTTATCGTGATTCAAAAGGCGAATTTTCAGCACGTATTGATCATGTACGCAGTGACGGACATTTGGTTCTGGTGGATAATGACGGCCAGTCAAGACATTATGAATTTAAAGAAGTCTCGATTATTCTTTAATGATAGTGTGCTTATTTAATCAGTTATTGTTATTTTCGCAAAAAATAAAAGTATGGCAAGGTTTAAAAGAATACTTCTTAAACTCAGTGGTGAGAGCCTGATGGGTGAGCAGAAATATGGAATCGATGAACACAGACTTCATGAGTATGCACTACAGATAAAAGAGATTCATGATTTGGGTATTGAGATTGGTATCGTAATAGGCGGAGGAAATATCTTTCGTGGATTGAAAGGTGCGGGAAAGGGCTTTGATCGTGTTAAGGGAGATCAGATGGGTATGTTGGCCACCGTAATCAATGGATTGGGATTGAGTTCCGCATTGACTTCTGTAGATTGTCCTTCAGCTGTCTTGACTGCCATAAGAATGGAACCAATAGGTGAGTTTTATACAAAATGGAAGGCCATCGAAGATATAGAGGCAGGTAAGGTTGTTATTATGGTTGGTGGTACGGGAAACCCTTATTTTACAACTGACACCGGTTCTTCTTTACGTGGAATAGAGATTGAAGCTGATGTTATGTTGAAGGGTACGAGAGTTGACGGTGTATATACCGCCGATCCTGAGAAAGATCCTAAGGCTGAGAAATTCAGTAATCTGTCATTTGATGATGTTCTTCGACGTGATTTACGGGTTATGGATTTGACCGCCATGGTTATGTGCAAAGAAAACAGACTTCCAATATATGTATTTAATATGGACGTTGTCGGTAATTTGAGAAAGGTAATTAATGGGGAACCTATAGGGACATTGGTCCATGAATAGAATCAATTTGATTCCTAATTCTTTTTTTTGATTTCCTCATAATCCACATATTCTCCTTCCGACTTGGAGAATACCTTTTTCTTCTTTGAAGAGCCTCGTCTGATGGTGGTTTCTCCATCGGACGTTTTTTTATTCTTTCTAAAAAGGCCTATTATACTTGAGATAAACAGTAATAGTAAGTTTCTGAAAAAGGTCAGAAGCGCCAAAAGAATAAAAAGGAGTGTTATGGTGAGTATTATTATCATTTCATTTTAATAGTGAAACGTTCAATGTTA
>CAYOGG010000120.1:0-4456 GCA_964403455.1 uncultured Bacteroidaceae bacterium
ATTGGGCCAAAACACATGTAACTTCAAGTCTGTTTATTTGTTGGGCAGCACAAGCAGCTTTGTACCATTATTACAATGTCCCGAAGTATCAGCTGGATTTGAAAAAATTCGGTGTCTTCAAACATAGGATTCTTGATGGAAGACTGCCTATTTTCCGTGGATTTGACGATGTGTTTTATGTGCCTCACAGCCGTTATTCGGAGGTTCGTAAGTCTGATATCCTTAACAAACCCGAGCTGGAATTGTTATCGGAATCAGATGATGCCGGTGTCTATATGGTAATGGGCAGAGGAGGACGTGAGTTTTTTGTCACAGGTCACTCCGAATACTCTCCATATACCTTGGATAATGAATATAAGAGAGATCTCACAAAAGGACTTGCAATAGATCCGCCTATGAATTATTACAGAGATGATGATCCTTCCAAAGAACCTTTGGTAAGGTGGCGTTCGCACGCCAATCTCTTATTCGGCAATTGGTTGAACTATTATGTCTATCAGGCTACCCCTTATAAGATTGCGGAAATAAGCTGATATTTATTATATCGTTGTTCAGGTTGTTGCTTTATATAATCCTCCGACACTTCGTTTTATTAAACCTTTCATTTCCAATTCAAATAATATAGAAGTGATTCTGCTGTAGCAAATATTACAGTCAACAATAAGAGTGTTGACAGGAACTCCGTTGGCTTTCAATCTCAATCTTTTTAAAACCTCTTCCTCTTCAACGGAAAGCTCGTTGAAGAGGCTGGTTTGTATGGCTTGTGAGCTGTTATTATTTGACAGAGAGGGATTCCATCTCATGGCATCGATAAAGTCTTGAGCGCTACAGATAAGAGCTGCTTTACTGTCTTTAATTAAGGCATTGCATCCTTCAGAGTAAGGGTCTCCTACGCTACCCGGAAAAGCAAAACACTCTCGGTTATATCCGTCGGCCATCTCGGCGGTTATCAATGAACCTCCATGTGCAGCCGATTCCACCACTACAACTGCATCGGATAGTCCGGCTATTATTCTGTTTCGTCTGACAAAGTTCGTTGCGAATGGTATCGTTCCGCTCATATATTCGGTTACGATTCCTCCGGCCTCTAACATCTCTTTTGCAACACGTCTATGTGCCACAGGATATATCTTATCCAAACCATGTGCCAATATACCTACGGTGCTGCAATTACATTCCAAGCATGATTTATGTGCTTCTATGTCTATTCCGTAAGCGAGTCCGCTTATAATAAGTACATCAGGGCAAGACATCTTTAACTCCTTTATGAAAGAGTTACAAAGATGCCGCCCATATTCGGTTGCTTTACGAGTACCTACAATGCTTACGGTTTTAGTAGCATTGAGGTTTGCGTTGCCCATCATATACAGTACCAGAGGAGCGTCATTGCAGTCGCATAGACGTTTCGGATATTCATCATCCTCAGGAGTCAAACATCTGATATTATTGGCCTCAAGAAATCTCATTTCATTCTCAGCCAGCAAAAAAGACCCGGAATCATCCAGCGCCTCAATGAGACGTGGGCTGACTCCGGGTATAATGTTTTTCAGATCTTTGTGATTCCTGAAGATGTCCTTTGCGTTACCTATCTGTTTGTACAGGAGTTTTGCTCCTATAGGTCCCAGACCCTCTATCCTTGTTAGAGCGAGCAACGCCGTCAGTTCATCTTTCGGCGTATTCACTTATTTCCGATTAAAGACCTTTTACTGCGTCCTGATATTTTGCGAATTCAATGTCCTTTGCTGCTTTTGCTTTCAAGGAAGAATCCTGGCTTACAGCCTTTTTAAGGTTCTGAGCAACGGCTGCACTATCGTTGGTACGAGCTGCAACAACGGCGCTAAGATATGATGTATAACCATCTGGATTTGCAACGGCAGAGATTACTTTCTTTGCACCGGTGTAATCTTTTGTCATAATCATAGCAAGAGCCTCTGCGTTGGTATTGCTACCTTTAAGTGAGGTAAGAGCGCGTTCATACTGTCCTTGTGCAATGTAAAGATTGCCAAGAGCTTCCTGATTGGCTTTGCTGTTTCCACCTTTTGCAAAGTAATTTTGAGAATCTGCAGGCTTGTTTTGTGCCAAGCAAAGAAGACCCATATTGGTGTTAACTTCAGTAGCGGAAGAATTCAGAGAAAGAGCTTTCTTATAGTTCTTTTCTGCTGTAGCAAAATCTCCGTCCTTGAAAGCGATCTCACCGAGATTGTTGTATGCGCGGTAGTCGTTGGGGAAGTTCTGTGTAGTAGTTGTGTAGATAGCTTTCTTTTCGCCTTTGCTTGATGCAATGTTTCCGGCATAAAGAAGTTCCTCAAGGCTAAGAGACTTGTTGTCGCTTGCATAAGCAGACATTATCTCTTCATCCGAACGTCCAATAATCTGATAGTTCAATGTCAAGCGTGCACGACGTAACTGAGGAAGAATTTCATCTGCCAGTTCCTTATATACAGCTGAAAGATTTTTGATTTCCGTCTCACGACGCTCAGGGTCATTGTACATTGACAGAACACGGAGAATAAGATCCTTATCCTGAAGGTTTGATTTCTCAACAAGAGCCTTGAAACCGTCCCAGTCTTCTGCAGTATATTTTGATTCAACAGAGGTGTCGAGCTTACTGTTCTTCAACTCTTTCTGAATATACTTTTTAGTATTCTGCTCACGTTGGCTGGCTAATTTGTCGTTCAGATCCATACCACCGTCAGGTGATGCATAAGCTGAAACTTGAAGGTTCTCTACTCCATAATTTTTGGTGTCGGATGCAAAACTCTTCATTGACTCTTGCAAAGCTTTAATTGCATCGCTCTTAGTCTCGCTGGAACGAATATTTGCCTGCTGGATTACGAACATGATGTTTGCCTCCTGAGCCTGTTTGATGATACGCTGATAAGCATCTTCGGATGCGGAGGTAGAAGCACCTTTCGCTGTGTTTGCGTACATTTCCGCAGTAGCGTTCACACCATCCGCTACTTTAACCGGAGCAACCTCTAATGCTTTACCCTTTACCGTGGCATCAAAAGTCATATAAAGTTCTGACTTGGCCATCTCAGGTTGGTATGGGAAAGTCGTTTTCAAAGTGAACTTTCCACCTTCCTTGTTGCTGATAACCTGATTGTTTCCCTGAATCTTTTCTCCCTGGAATGAGATGGCATCGCCTTTGACAGAACCTCCTTCCCACTGGATAACAGGGATAACGGTCAGAACGGCCTTTTTGTTGAAGTACTTAGCCGGGAAAGTGCCGTCAATAGTAACAGGAACCTTACCATTTGCAGCTTCCAGAATTTGTGGAGTTACTGTGAATGCGTCTGAAGAAAGGTCCATGCTTGTCTTACAGCCTGCCAGCAAAAGAATTCCGGCGCCTAAAAGCGCAAAACGCATAGTTTTTGACATACTCTTTTGTATTAATAATTAAATAATTGTTCTCTACAGTCTATTCTATATAGTTTGGCAAAAGTATGAAAAAAGAATTGATTTATGACCCATGAAAGAGCATTTTTTAATAATAAAGGATAATTAGAAATTGTTTTGAATAGCTATCGATTGTTTTTTATATCTGTTTCCGGTTTTATATTCTGAGTGGTTGTGTTATATAAATTTCTGGGATGATGTAAGATAATTTCTTCTCTCAGGCGGCTTCTGTCAATATGTGTATATATTTCAGTGGTTGAGATTTTCTCATGTCCCAGCATGCACTGAATGGCACGGAGATTTGCACCTCCTTCCAATAAATGTGTGGCGAACGAGTGCCTGAACGTATGTGGGCTTACGCTTTTTTTTATTCCTGCTTTTTTACACAGCTTTTTTATTATATCGAAAACAGTTATTCTGGACATAGAAGTACCTCTTCTGGTACTCAGAAACAAGAAACGATCATATCCCGGTCTTATATTTATATGACATCTCTCCTGAAGGTAGAGATTTATTTCATGAATGGCTCTTCCGGAAATTGGAACCAACCTTTCCTTATTTCCTTTTCCTGTTACTTTAATAAAACCTTCGTCTAAATACAAATCGGCCATTCTCAGTCCGCAGAGTTCTGATACGCGCAGCCCGCAGCTATATAGTGTTTCGAGTATGGCTCTGTTTCTATGGCCTTCCGTAGTACTCAAATCTACAGCTCCGATGATAGAATCAATTTCGTTTACCGTCAATACGTCAGGCAGATGGCGTCCTATCTTAGGTGCTTCAAGCAACTCACTGGGATCCGATTCGATAAATCCGTCCAGGCATAGAAATTTAAAAAATGATTTTGTACCTGAGATTATTCTAGCCTGTGATCGTGGAGAAATACCTATATCGCATAAAGCAGCTGCAAAAGAATGAAGATTGTCAATGGTAACATCTCGAAGGTTTGTTTTCTCATTATCCAAAAAGGACAATAGCTTATCGGAATCTTCAATATATGCTTCAAGCGTATTTGAAGAAAGAGATTTTTCCAAAAGCAGATACTGTCTGTATCTCTTCA
>CAYOGG010000121.1:0-4453 GCA_964403455.1 uncultured Bacteroidaceae bacterium
ATACAGGCTTCCGCTGCATCCAATGTTTTTGATACTTTTTCGCTGCAACAGGTAAGGAGAGGTATTATCAGTATGACCCACATCATTACCGAGCGACTAAAGGATACACCCAAACTGAAAAACTTATTATGATACATTATAATATGTATTTGTTAATTGCGAACACAAATATAATGTAAGTAGATAGTATATTAAAGTAGAAAAAACCTTTTTCCAATGATTCATGATATTAAATCGCTGGATAATAGATATTAACCCAATGAAGAATTAATTTGTTAGAACTTAATTCTAACAGTTTCTGTGAATAGAATATATGTTATGGAAATTCTTAATACTAAAGATCTTTGCGATAAATGACCTTGTCGTCACCGGGAGCATAGAAATCTACCATACGTGCGGCTTCCAAGTAATTATTACGCAGATAGCACATACGTGTAGGAGCATACAGTTCACGTCCGGCAGTCTCAATCCAGAGAATACGGCAACCCTTCTCTTTTGAGACACGTTCCACCTCAAGAATCAATCGTTTACCAAGATGCTCATTCCTGCGCTTCTGTTCAATTGCCAGCCAATAGAAGTCCCAAGAATATAGCGCACAGGGATTAGGTCCGAAAATTGCACAGCCTAAAAGCTCTTTTTCATCACGCAGCAACAGCCAATAATATTGGCTTTTCTCTTGTCCCTTTTCAATAGTCTCATCAAATATTGAGAGAGTTATATCCACCTCAAAATCATAGAAGAAACCGGATGATTCGAAAATGGATTTTATTGCCTCTCGGTCCTCCTTCTTTAAATCACTATCTATTGTAATCATAACTGAATAACTAATTTAAATCACCTATAATATTACCGATAATCAGTTCGTCCGTCATACCTTCTTTATGACACGCCGCCACAAAACCTCCATCTTCAGATATGCAAGGATTGGCATTAACCTCAATCACATATACCCTGCCGTCCCTATCCGTACGCATATCGATACGTGCATATCCGTGAAGATCAAACAAATCCCAGCACCTAAGTGCGATAGAGTTTATCTCATTAAGCATCTCATTTGAATATACCGTATCAAAACTTCTGACACTATTTTTATATTGAAACGAAGATTCATTCCATTTAGCCTCATAGCTGACAATCTTAGGCATTGACTCGGGATAATCCAAGAAAACTATCTCCGCAGGTCTAAGCACACGCGGACCGGTAGGTGTGGATATAATACTTACATTCAGTTCTCGCCCATCAATATAATCCTCAATAAACCAATTGGCATCATCTTTTCCTTTCAAAACCGAAGGTTCGCTGCCAGAGAACTGAAATACGGATTCTTCAGTAATACCTACCGAGCCGTCTTCCGCAATAGGTTTGACTATATAAAACTCTCCCATACTCAATGATTGCCGGTACGACGGCCGATATTCACGTGGGACCGAAACTCCGCTCATTCTCAGCATTTTTTTAGTCAACAGCTTATCAGCAGTCATATAAGCAGCCTCGGCCGAACATCCGCTATAACGAATATTGCGAAGTCTCAATATCGACGGAACAATATGAAGCAATTCATCATATCCCCAAACCGACTCAACAAGATTAAATACAAATTCATACTTTACGGCATCTATAGCAAAAAGTTCATCTTTAAAATTCTCTGTCAATGCCAATCGCTCCACGCGGTATCCGTTTTTCAATAGCGCGTCCTCGACATAACGTACCTGATCCAGGACATCGAATTCATCGGCCGATGCACTGTCACCCGGTCTGTTGTATATGATAAGACAACTCTTCATTTATTATTCTTGACGCGTGATACGGCCGATGAAATTATCTCGCTTAACAGTTGACGGTAAGAAACGCCATTCATACGACATAATATGGGCAAGTCAGATATTTTCGGATTAAGTCCGGCCAACGGATTGGCCTCTATGAAACATATCTTACCATATCTGTCGGTACGCAAATCTATTCTACCTGCATCTACACCATTCAATGCTATCCATGCCTGTTTTGCAACCCTATAACATTCATTCAGGACATCTTCTTCAGCCACAAGCTTATATTCGACATATTGCTCGAAGTTTTCCTTGACCTCGTTGCAATAAGGCATATTATCCTTGCAAACTATCTCCATAGCACCGATAAGGTGCGAAGAAACTCCACTACCCACTACTCCTACGGTGAATTCCCTACCCGGCATATACTCCTCAACAAGAACAGGCTGATGATATTCATTAAGCAATTCCTCACATAGAGTTCTCAGTTGAATCACATCATCCACTATACTTTTTGTAGTAATACCTTTGCCGGTACCCTCGGAGACAGGTTTTAGAAACAAAGGAAACATCAACCCTCTGATCTTGGAGTCAATATCCTCAACATTATAAATAACTGTACCTGGACTGACTCTGACACCTGCCGCATTTACCACCAAACGAGAATAATACTTGTTCAGAGAAATACCCATCACGACAGGTCCGCTGAATACGTACGGTATTTTATATTGATCTAAAAGCGCAGGAACTACAGATTCACGTCCGTCTCCGTATAGACACTCTGTAATATTGAACACCATATCCCAACTGTCACCTGCAGCAAGACGTTCTACCAAGTTATAGACATTGCCTATTTTATCAGGTTCGTATCCTGCATACCTGATCTCCTCTTCTATTGCTTCAATAGTACTCTCCTTGTCGAATTCGGCAGTCTCTTCCATAGAATAGCCTTTCGCCAAATACCAGGAACGCAGATCATAAGCTATTCCGATTTTCATTACGTGTTCACTATTTATTTGAATATTGGTAAATCTTCTTCTTATAGTTTCTGAGGACCCACTTATCAGGCCCTGACTCGATTACGTAATCTGGTAAGATAGGAATCTTACCACCGCCACCGGGAGCATCGATGACAAACTGCGGAACAGCATACCCACTGGTGAATCCTCTCAGGCTCTCTATAACATCAATACCATCCTCTATCTTGGTCCTGAAATGATTTGAACCTGAAACCGGATCACACTGATATATATAATAAGGTCTAACCCTGGCGATAAGCAGTTTCTGCATAAGTTTCTTCATAACCATTGGATCATTATTTATACCCTTGAGAAGTACGGTCTGACTACCTAGAGGCATACCAGCATCAGCCAACATCTCACAAGCATGTTGCGTTTCCGAAGTCAACTCAGAAGGATGAGTGAAATGTATGCTGATAAACAGCGGATGATATTTTCGCAGCATAGCCGTCAGTTTTGGAGTAATTCTCATAGGAAGTACTACAGGAACCTTAGTACCGATACGCAATATCTCTATGTGTTTGATATCACGTAAATGCGACAAAATATATTCAATCTTATCTTCAGGCAATGTAAGAGGATCACCTCCGCTGATTACCACATCACGAATCTCCTCATGCTGTCTAAGATAATCAATGGCACGATCCCACTGATTTTTTGTAAGGGTACCCAACTTACCCACAAAACGCGATCTGGTACAATATCTGCAGTATGCAGAGCAACACTGTGTTACCGTAAAAAGTGCCCTATCCGGATAACGATGAACAATACCAGGAACAGGACTGGTACCCATCTCATTAAGAGGATCAGAACTCTCCGAATCAGTCTCAATAAGTTCTTCAAGAGTTGGAATCATTGTCCTTCTTAAAGGACTGCCCGGCTCGGAATCATAAAACTGAGCCAGATAATATGGAGAAACTCTGAATGGAAGCCTGTGATTTTCCTTTAGCTTGCTCATTGCAAGAATCTCCACATCACTTAGTTTCATCACCTTAGATACTGCCTCTATCGTTGTGAAAGAGTTCTGCATTTGCCACTTCCAGTCATTCCATTGGGAGAGGCCTGTCTTAGGAAAGAAACGATGTAAGAATTCAAGACTTCGATGACTTGTGACATCATCAGGTTGCGTTTTCACTTGCGGAGGAACATCCATCTCCGCGTTCATTTCTTCATTAGTTGAAGAAGCTACTCTATTGAGGCCGTTTTCACTCGGTGAAGACTGGACCTCGGTTGTTAAAGAGTTCATAATTGGTACAAACTACCTATTATTTTTTTTGATTTTGATTACTTTAACCGTATCTAAAAACGCGCAAAAGTATCTATAAAATAAATCTGTTGTATCAATAACTTCATTTAGTTTCAAACATTTTTTTTGCTTATGAGAAGACCACAAAAAAAGCCTTGAAAATCAGGTTTGATCTGCAAGGCTCTTATCAATATAATATACTGAATATCACTTATATAAGAAGCGGCGAATACTCTTCTTCGGAGTTCTTTCAAATGGTTCTTTTCTAATCTCAACCTCCGAGATTTGCGAGTACATCGGAAGCAGTTCATTCAGCATCTTACGATTCTCCTCAAGACATTTTTCGACATCTCCCTCCTTAAGACCGTCCGAAGAAGCCTTTTCCATATCCGGAAGGATTAAAGCCACCAATTTGTGACTCC
>CAYOGG010000122.1:0-4434 GCA_964403455.1 uncultured Bacteroidaceae bacterium
CCTATGTAGATGGAAGCGGTTTAACTGTTAACGGGTTTCTCTGTGTAATAATTTGAGATAAAACCTCAAATTATTACATACAATGAAAGAATATTGTATCTTTGCTGCATTGATTAGTTGATCAATTTAATATTAAGCAGTATGTTACTTGAATTTACAGTTGGAAATTACAGGTCCTTTTTTCAAAAGAAAACTCTTTCTTTGTATGCACAGGGACTTAAAGAAGAAGCAAAAGATAATATAGCAACATTATCCTCATACAGTGTTTTAAAGACATTGGCAGTATATGGTGCTAATTCAAGTGGAAAATCTAATCTTGTCAATGCTTTGCATACGATGATGTCTTGTATATTATCATCTGTTCGCTTGAATGATAATGACCCATTGCAATACGATCCGTTTCTGCTGATTAATAAGAACGAAGATCCTACTTTCTTTGAAATTTCATTTCAAAAAAATGATTTGATTTATCGTTATGGTTTTAAATATTCGCTTCAAAAAATTGAAGAAGAATGGCTCTTTTCAAAAAAGGCAACTCTTCGTTCAAAGGAACAAGTTCTTTTTGTTAGAAATGAAAAAGGTATTGGATTCGATGAAAAGATCTTTTCTGAGGGTGATATCAAGAATGCAAAATTAAACGACAATAGGCTTTTCTTATCCTTGTGTCAACAGTTAGGTGGTGAGATCTCAAAGCAGGTTATGTCATGGTTTCAATCAGATTTTCATGTTTTATCGGGATTGAACAATCAAGAATATAGTGGAGTCTCAAGATTGTTTTTTCATGAAAAAAATGAAGTTAGTAAAAATGCTATGGATTTTTTCAAGAAGCTTCAATTAGGGTTTGATAATATAGTAACACATGAAGAGGAACTGATTATTCCTGATGATATGCCCAAAGAACTGAGATCCTTATTAGAAAAAGACTTAAAAGGCAAAAAGACTATTGAAGTCGATTCTGTGCATAATCAATATAATAGGAATGGTAAAGTATGTGGTTCTGTGAAATTTCATTTTGACGAAAGAGAATCTTCCGGGACACGAAAATTATTTGACTTATCAGGTCCTGTTTTTGATACATTATTCAATGGTTCTGTTTTAATTATTGATGAATTGGATGCAAAGATGCACCCGCTTATTTCTCAATACATTATTAGTTTGTTTAATAACAAAGAGACTAATCCTAAAAATGCGCAATTGATTCTTACTACGCACGATACTCATTTGTTATCTCAAAAGTTGCTTCGGAGAGATCAAATCTGGTTTACAGAGAAGGATGATTCAGAACAAACTGATTTATACAATCTGATGGATATCGTATTACCGGATGGAACAAAACCTCGTAATGATAGTAATTATGAGAAAAACTATATTGCCGGTAGATATGGTGCCATACCATACATTGTAAACAACTGATAAATCAAATATTATGCCGGCAAATAAAATTAAAATCGATAATGCCATACTTAAGCGTTACCAGAAACAATCCACAAGAAGAAAAAAACGAATCATATTGTGTAATATTTTAATCGTCTGTGAAGGAACAGAGACAGAACCTAAATATTTTGCAGCGTTTAAAAAATTCAATCGAGGAACAATTGTGTATAATTTAGAAATTGAAGGCAGAGGGGAAAATACGATTCAGGTTGTTGATAGAGCCATTGAATTACGTGATAAAAATAAAGGAACTGAGCGAGAATATGACAGAGTTTGGGCTGTATTCGACAAAGATGATTTTGATAAGAATTTCAATAAAGCGATTAATAAAGCAGAGAGCAATAATATCTCTTGTGCCTGGAGCAATGAGGCTTTTGAACTATGGTACTTATATCATTTTCTAAATAGAATAACGGCAATGTCACGTGATGAGTATAAGAAGAGTATTTCCAAGGCCGTAAATAGATCTCCTCTTTACAAATCAAAAGAACCTTATGAGTACAAGAAAAATGATGAACAGAACTATGAAATCATGAATAAATATGGTTCTCAAGAGGAAGCAATTAATAATGCTATGTCTCAAAGTCTTTATTATTCGGATAAGTGTTATGCAAAACACAACCCTTGCACTATGGTTTATAAACTAGTGCTACAACTAATTGGTGAAGATTCTGAACTAAACGAAGAATTGAAAAATAAAATATAGTTCTTAAAATCCCCCCCCCAAAAAAAAAAAATCTCATCCTCTCCAGCCACCACCCGTGTTCACCGTGGTAGATCATCTGCCGGGTCATGCCGCCGTCGATGGTGATGTTTTCACCGGTGATGAAGGTGGAATGGTCTGAGCATAGGAAGAGTACCATGTGGGCTATGTCGAGAGGGTTGCCTGTACGATGGGCGGGCTGCTGAGTGGCATCCGATAACCTTGTCCTTAAACTATGCCATCTGTCCAGGTCATTTTGATATTTTGAAATAGTACTATTATATGTGGTTTTAAATAGAGAAAAACTAATTATAGTGCTATATTTTGTAATAAAACTACGGAAACAGCGAATATAATAAAGTTATTACTATTTTTGCACAAGATATTTAATGGTGTGTTTTATGATAGAAGAATTTAAAGTACAGAATTTCTTTTCGATTAGATCGGAACAGATGATCAATTTTCGTTGCTCATCAGATACCTTTATGAGTGAAGAATATTGTGTTGAAGTGAAACCCGGTTTGAAACTCCTGAAATTGGGCATTGTATATGGTGCTAATGCTTCAGGTAAAAGTAACTTGTTACATGCTATCGAATTCTTTAAATATATGGTATGTAATGCTCCTAAAGATAGATCATCAATTATCAAAGTAATACCTTTCAAGCTTGATGATAATTCATGTAATAAGCATACCACAATGTCTATGACTTTCTACATAAATGGAGAAAAATATATTCTTAATATGGAATTTGATGATTCTCGCTTTTATGAGGAGTCATTGATTGTATATACTTCGCCCAAAGGTACTACTCTCTATAGCCGTTCTTATAATAATGAAACTGATTCATCATTAATCACATTTAGTTCAAAGCTTGGGTTAATGAAGAAAAGTCAGGATGTTATTATAGGAAATACATTGAACAACCGCAGTGTGTTGGCTGCCTTTAGTGTATCAAATATTGAATCGTCAAAACTGAATGATGTTTATTCGTATTTCTCCAATCACATTCCTGATGTGCTGGAACCGAATATGATTCTATCTTCTTATATAAAGAGAAAATTAGAACTAGACAAAGATGGTTCATTGAAGAATTTTCTTTTGAAATTTTTAAAGGCCTCTGATTTTAATATCAAGAATTTTGAGTTAAGTGATGAAGAAATGCCTATAACACAAGAAATGGAAAAGGTTATTCAATCATCTCCGTTAAGTGATGAAAAGAAGGCTCAGATGATGCAAAAAGGAACGATTAAGAGTTCTAATATAAACTTTGTACATACTACTGATGATGGTGATCATAATTTACCGGAAGAATATGAGTCTCGTGGCACAATTCGTTTTATGGGGATGTCTGTTATTTTAAAACAATTGTTGAAAGATGGACATTTTGTTATGATGGACGAAGTGGAGAGTAGTATTCATTATGAGCTCCTATCTTATTTTCTGAAAGTATTCTTGGTAAATAGCAACAAGGAATCTCAATTGTTCGTGACTACACATGATGTTAATCTACTAAACGAAGACTTTATACGAAGAGATTGTATTTTGTTTACAGAAAAAAATGGGGCTGGCGAAACAATTGTCAAGCGACTTTCCGGAATGGGACTTCATAAGAACTTATCTCCATATAATGCCTACAAGCAAGGCAAGTTGATTGATTTACCTTTTTTGGGTAGTCCTTATTTTTCGCTTAATGATGATTGCTTATGAAAAAAAGTATAGCAATAATCGGAGAAGGTGAAACCGAGTGGTTCTATTTTGAATCACTTCGGGTAAAATGCCGTTATCATTTTAAGGTTGCCCCTGATTTTCCACAGCATAGTGACATTGGTCACATGGTGAAGCTGGTAGATACTTATGTGAATCGTGAATATGACTATGTGATATGTCTTGTTGATATGGACAGGTTGTTCCGTGTTCCAAAAGAGATGGAGCTATATCAAAAGACTAAACGAAAATACAGCAAGAATAATAAAGGATCAAAAGTCATGTTCATTGAAACAAATCCATGTATTGAGTTTTGGTTCTTATTGCATTTCTTGCCTGAACTATCAAAACGTAATTACAGAACGTATGAAGAGCTTCTTCCCGAACTTCAGAAGTACATGCCTGGATACGATAAGACTAAACGATACTTCGAACGCACAAATCTTTATTGCTATCTGACAGAAAATGGTGATTTACAGCGGGCTATTAAGAATGCAGACTATGTCTGTGAGTTAAGTGAAAAAAATCCGGAGGATGCGATGGCGTATTCGGAGGTGCAGAAATTGTTTGAAATATTAAATGGAATGAAAT
>CAYOGG010000123.1:0-4411 GCA_964403455.1 uncultured Bacteroidaceae bacterium
TTGCAAGGCAAATTCAGTAGTACCAATCATGAAGGATGCAGTTCCTTCACTCTTGGATTTTACTATCACAATATCTTTTAAACCTGCCATTTTAATCATGACCGGATTGAGAATTTCAATAGGATTTGCAGAAACAATCTCAAGAGTCATCGGCTCTTTAGGACTGATGTTCTTTTGAGCACGAATAGAACGTATTTCGCTTACAGACTGTTTACATGACTCAAAATCTTCCAGTTGTTTCTTGTCATAAGACTCATTTGCAATATTCAGAATACTCTGATTCATGATACTTTCACCACACTTACGTTCACGGACATTTTGCCATAACTCTTCAGTGATAAATGGCATGAAGGGGTGAATCAGAAGTAATAACTTTTCAAATAAATCCAATGTGGATTTATAGGTTATAGAGTCAATAGGCTGCCCATATGCTGGTTTTATGATTTCAAGGTACCAACTGGCGAACTCATCCCAGAAGAGTTTGTAAACAGCCATCAATGCTTCACTGATACGATATTTTTCCATCAGTTCATTCATATCGGAAGCTGTTTTTGCCAAGGTATTTCTGAACCAATCTACAGCCAAACGAGAACTCTCAGGTTGTTCCGTCTGATTATCCACAGTCCAACCTTGGGTTAGGCGGAAGGCATTCCAAATTTTATTATTGAAGTTTCGTCCCTGTTCGCAGATAGATTCGTCAAAAGGTATGTCATTGCCTGCAGGAGCGGATAACATTAGTCCCATACGGACACCGTCAGCTCCGTATTTTTCAATTAATCCTATAGGGTCAGGTGAGTTACCGAGTGATTTACTCATCTTTCGACCTAACTTGTCGCGAACTATTCCGGTGAAATAAACATTGCGGAATGGCATCTCACCACGATACTCATATCCGGACATGATCATACGTGCCACCCAGAAAAATATAATATCAGGAGCAGTCACCAAGTCGTTGGTGGGATAGTAGTATTTTATTTCTTTGTTATCGGGATTATTTATACCGTCGAACAGTGTTATCGGCCAAAGCCAAGAACTGAACCAAGTATCCAGAACATCTTCGTCCTGACGCAGGTCGGCTGACGTAAGAGTGTTGTCTCCGCTCTTTTCACGTGCCATGACAACTGCTTTTTCAATGCTTTCGGCAACTACAAATCCACCTTTCGGGAGAAAGTATGCAGGTATTCTATGTCCCCACCATAACTGACGGCTGATGCACCAGTCTTTGATGTTTTCCAACCAATTTCTGTATATGTTCTTGTACTTTACCGGATAGAATCTCAATTGATCGTTCATAACAGGAGGTAAAGCCATGTCAGAGAAGTGTTGCATCTTCAAGAACCACTGCATAGACAGTTTCGGTTCAATTACAGTATCCTGATTACGCTCGCTATAGCCTACTTTGTTGGTATAATCTTCCGTCTTTTCTAATAGACCCTGTTCTGCTAAGTCCAATGCAATCTGCTTTTTGACTGCAAAGCGGTCCATGCCTACGTATAATTCTGCTTTGTCACTCAGAGTACCGTTGTCATTGAATATGTCAATGATCTCAAGTCCGTATTTCTCACCGAGCATATAGTCATTGACGTCATGAGCTGGTGTGACTTTAAGACAACCTGTTCCGAACTCAATATCAACATAGTTGTCCTCTATTACAGGTATGACGCGATTTACCAACGGTACTATAACCTTCTTCCCGCTTAACCATCTGTTTTTAGGATCATCCGGGTTGATGCACATTGCTGTGTCACCCATGATTGTCTCAGGACGAGTGGTGGCAACTACGGCATAACGTCCTTTTGCATCTTGGTGGATGATTTCCGAAGCATTTCCTGTAGCACCACTACCGTCATCTTCTGCAACATAATATTTAAGATAGTATAATTTGCTATGTTCTTCTTTATAAACGACCTCTTCGTCACTTAGTGCCGTAAGGGCTTTGGGGTCCCAGTTTACCATACGTACACCACGATATATCAGACCTTTGTTATAAAGATCACAAAAGACCTTTATAACACTCTCACTCCTTATTTCATCCATGGTGAAGGAGGTACGTTCCCAATCGCAGCTACATCCCAACTTACGAAGTTGTTTCAATATTATATCACCGTGCTCTTCTTTCCACTGCCAAGCATGTTTCAAGAACTCTTCACGAGTAAGGTCCGCTTTGTTTATACCTTGATCAGCCAACCTGTTTACCACTTTTGCTTCGGTGGCAATTGATGCATGGTCTGTTCCCGGTACCCATAAAGCATTCTTACCGATCATGCGGGCACGGCGTACTAAGATATCCTGAATAGTGTTATTCAGCATATGTCCCATGTGAAGCACTCCGGTTACATTTGGTGGCGGAATTACAATTGTATATGGTTCGCGTCCATCCGGTTCGGAGTGGAACAGATTATTGTCAATCCAAAACTTGTACCATTTGGCTTCTACGTCAGATGGATTGTATTTGCTAGCTAATTCCATATATTCTTCGACTGCATATAAAACGGCGCAAAGGTACTCATTTTTCTGCGATTATTCGGTATTATTATACTAATGAACATGTTTTATGAGTAAATTCGCTCAAATTTTGATTTATGCATACGAGAAAAGAACAAATGGAGGCTTTCGGTAATCTGCTGGATATCATGGAAAATCTGCGTGAGAAGTGTCCATGGGATAGGATACAGACTAACGAAAGTTTGAGGCAAAATACTATTGAAGAGACTTTTGAACTCTGCGATGCTTTGATTAAGGATGATAAAACCAATATCTGTAAAGAGTTGGGAGATGTTCTGCTGCACGTGGTATTTTATTCCAAAATAGGTGCTGAGACCGGAGATTTCGATATAAAAGATGTTTGCGATAAACTCTGCGATAAACTTATTTATCGTCACCCACACATTTATGGTAATACTCAAGTGAATGGAAGCGAGCAAGTTATGCAGAATTGGGAACAACTGAAGTTGAAAGAGAAGGATGGAAATAAACGCGTTTTAGCCGGTGTCCCAGATGCTCTTCCGTCTATAATAAAGGCTTTCAGGATTCAGGAAAAAGCATCTCATGTAGGTTTTGATTGGGACACACCCGGTCAGGCCATGGGCAAAGTTTATGAAGAATTTGGAGAACTACAAGCTGAGATAGATGCCGATAATAAGGATGCGGCAGAAGGTGAGCTTGGTGATTTGTTGTTTGCTGTGATAAATGTGGCCCGTCTTTATGGAATTCATGCGGATAACGCATTAGAGAAAACCAATAAGAAATTCATCACTCGCTTTAGCTATGTTGAGGAAGCGGCAATAAGGCAGGGTAAGAATATTAAGGATATGAATATAGATGAAATTGATGCTCTGTGGAATGAGGCAAAGCTGAAAGAATCATCTCAAATCTAAAAGATAGTTTAATAAAAAAGGAATAACTAACATCAGTTATTCCTTATGATTATAAATTTGATTTTGTCCGGGATAGTTTTGTCCGTTTTCGTACCATGAACGTTGATGGAGCATGTCTTTTAGAATCTCACTGTTAAACTGCTCTTCAGCCATTTGAACCTTAAGAATCTTGGAAGCCGGGATTACTTTTTTATACTGATCGATGTAAGATTTCTCCAATACGGCAATCTTTATATCTAAGTTCGCCATATTATCAACGATTCTTGTGTATTCTTCCTCAGTGAATGGACGATTTTGCGGATGAAAGGCTTGTTGTCTGGCCTCACGATTCAAATCCCTTTTTTTCTCCTGTAGCTCATAGTATAACGGAAAAAACCGATTGGCTTCATCTTCCGTAAGACCGGCATGTTTGGATATAAAATCTTTTTGGCGATTCCTATAGTCTGTAGGAGAGAACTGTTCTACTTGTTGTTGTGGATTGCTTATCCCTTGTTGCTGGTTCTTATTCTGTCCTTGACCTTGTATGTTCTGTTGGAATTGAGGCCATGTACGATTTTGAGGCCAAGTCTGATTTTGAGAACTCGGAGTGCTACCCGGCTGTCCATATAGACATACAGTAACAACTAAGTTTAATAGTATGATAAATAAGCGTTTCATAGACAATTAATAATTATTGGAATCAAATAGTGAACAATAGAATGTATAGTCATCAATCATCGTTTCTTCCAAAAAAGAATCAATGTATTCATCTGAATAGACTACACTCTCCGTTTGCACCGTTTCCGAACCATTATTACCTGTCGAAATTTCGTTGGTTACCTTTATGCAGAAGAAAATTCCGGCAATGGCTGCGGCGGCATAGATAATAGGCCTTATACGAGCCCAAGGATTCATAATAAGGGTACGCTGCTTAGTATCCTTTTCAGGAAGAGAGGCCATAATACTTTCCGTAAGACTCTCAAAGTAACCTTCAGGAACGGCAAAAGGTCTTCTGTTTCCGCATCTGTTTAATATGTTATCTTCTTCTTTCATTT
>CAYOGG010000124.1:0-4387 GCA_964403455.1 uncultured Bacteroidaceae bacterium
AAGGTTCTGATTGATAAAGATTGTAGAATTAAAAGGGACATAGTTCCGACTGATATAGATTATCATGTAAGAAAGCCAAGCGCAAGGGAGTATGATGATTGCTGCAATGAATTTTGGAATGTAACACCTTATGTTATTAAAGGATTGTGCCGCAAAGAGATACTGTTTGCAATCGATCATCTGAACCAGATTCTACGGTTTGAACTACTTAGAATGATGTCATGGAAGGTTGGAATAGAAACAGGATTTACAGTGAGTGTCGGCAAGAATTATAAATTTTTAGATAAGTATATACCAGAAGATTTATGGAATAGATTGCTATCTACATATCGTATGGATTCCTATGAAAATGTTTGGAAGTCATTATTTATATGCCACCAATTGTTTAGGGAAGTGTCCAAAGAAGTAGCAGAACTACTGGGGTTTGATTATCCAGAGTATGATAAAAAAGTAATAGGGTATGTCAATGATATGTATGAAAAACATGTCGGAAATGATTATTACTAGGATTAGTGAAAAAATGTAAATTTTTCTAACAACGAGAAGTTAATTAATGGGGGTGAATACTTGAAGAACTGGATAAATCGTATTCCAAAGCTTGTACTGGATAAAGTAAAGGCATCCGGTAAAACAGGGGTCGAATGGCTTGAGAGTTTAGATTATCTTATATATATTTTGGAGAAAAGATGGGAGATTGAAGTGATAAAAGTCCTTGAAGGCGGCACCCACGCCTTTATTGGAGAAGCTATTACTCAAAGTAGCAAAAGGGTAATATTAAAACTATCAATGCATGAAATGATAGGTGAAACCGAATTCGAGAATGAAATTAAAGCTCTTGAATTGGCAGATGGAAATGGCTATGTTCAATTACTTCAGTATGATTTAAGTTGTGGCGCAGCATTATTGGAACAACTCGGTAAACCGCTTAAAATCCTAAATTTTCCAGTCAATAATCAAATAGAAATAATCTGTAATACTTTAAGAAAGTCTTGGATTGAAATTCCGAATGGTACTAATCTCCAAGATGGAAAGGATATTTGCTCTTTCTTTTCCAATTTTTTTGATGGCCTGTACAAAGAATTTTCTACCCTGATTTCTAGAAAAACTATGGATAAAGTGCTTATGGTATGTGAATCTCGTTTGGATGCATTTATTCCAGAGAAATCTGTTTTGGTACACGGTGATCCTCATAATGCAAACTTATTACAGGATTTATATAGCAACGAGTTTAAGCTAATCGACCCAGATGGTATTTTTTGTGAGCCCGCCTACGATTTAGGCATACTTATGAGAGAATGGCCAGATGAATTGGTCGATAATCCTATCATATTGGGTGAAAAACGTTGTGAACTTTTAAGTAACCTGACAAATGTAGAAAGTCAATTAATATGGGAGTGGGGTTTAATTCAATGTGTAGCCACTGGGTTATTATTGGTGAAAACAGGACAAAAACAAGAAGGTATAAAGCTTCTTAATATTGCAGAATCATGGGCTAAACGCTTTTGACAACAAGGAGGTAAATCATATGCGATCAATACAAGATAGTCACAGCTTCAGGTCTAGGAGCGATGAAGAACTTCAGAAACTCACGTTGGGCAAGCTGAATCCCCATAACGCATACATTACTCTCGTCGAATACGATCCGAACTGGCCTGAGCTGTTTGAGCAGGAGGCTGCTCGGATTCGTTCCGTACTCGGCAACAAAGCGCTGCAGATTGAACATGTGGGTTCGACCTCGGTACCAGGGCTGTGTGCCAAGCCAATCATTGATATGCTGCTGGTTGTGAAGGACTCTGCCGACGAGCTATCATATGTCCCAGCATTAGAAGCTGCCGGCTATATATTGCGGATTCGGGAGTCTGACTGGTTCGAGCATCGTCTGTTTAAAGGACCCGATACCGACATCAATCTGCATGTGTTCAGTTCGGGCACATCAGAGATTGATAGAATGTTACGTTTTCGAGATTGGTTACGTTCCAATGAAAACGACCAGGAGAAATATGCACAAGTCAAGCGAAGCTTGGCAAAGAATAAGTGGCGACATATTCAGCACTACGCGGATGCCAAAACGTCGATAGTCCAGGAAATCATGGAACGAGCGAATGCAATTAAGTAGTACGACAAACATACTTTTTATATTACTGAGGAGAGGATATGATTAGGTTTAATAATATATTAGAAAAACAATATAGTATAAATTGTATCAATATTACCGCTCAAGCAGGTGGCTGGTCGGCTCTTGCATATAAAGTATTCGATGGTGAGAAGGACTATTTTCTAAAAGTCTACGAAAAAAGTAGAGCTTCAACACCAAAACTGACAGCCCTTATTGATACCTATGTACCAATTACCATGTGGCTGAATGAGAATACGGATATGAAAGGAAAACTCTCTGTTCCATTGCTAACCAAAGATGGCAAGTCTAAGTGTGAAGATGACAATGGAATATATTTGCTTTACAAATATATTGATGGCACAACCGTAGGTAGCAACGAATTGACGGAGAAGCAGGTGCAGCAGCTTGCAAAAATAATCGCAACTCTTCATTTATATAATGATAAAATACCTGTCAATACGAAGTCTATCAGGGAAGATTTTAGCTTGCCATTTCTGAAACAGCTAAAACAAGTATTGCGTAAAGAATGCGCCAGTCTTCCCATGGACTTAAAATGCTTGCTTGGGGCACACATAAAACCCCTTGAACAATCTATTGACAGAGTTGAAGGACTGTCGGAGATTCTAAGACGAAGTAATCCTAAAATGGCCCTATGCCATACAGATATTCATAATTGGAACTTGATGCAACGGGATGAGCAGTTAGTTCTAATTGACTGGGAAGGCTTGAAATTGGCTCCAGTAGAAGCTGATCTCATGTTTTTTGTTGATAAGCCATATTATGATGTATTTATGAACATATACCTGAAATTACACAAAGATTTTTTAATCAATACGGATGCTTTGTTATTCTATCATATTAGACGTAAACTAGAAGATATATGGGAGTTTATTGAACAACTTTTATATGACAATCAAGAGGATAAGGAAAGAAATGAAACTATAAAAGTTCTTGATGGTGAACTGAATAACTTAGTGTTTTGAAAAAAGAATAACGTATTATTAAGCTAAATAATATTGGAGAAGAAAATGAATAAACAAGAATTATATCAAATTGCTTTCAGTATAATTAATCATAAAAAGTTACGGAACTTTGGAACTTCAGGGCATGTTGCGTGCGCGTTGGAGACAAATAGCGGTAACATCTTTACAGGAATATGCATTGACTTGCCCTGTTCTATTGGCTTATGCGCTGAACAGTCAGCTATTGCTGAAATGGTAAAGAACAATGAAACTGCAATCAAAAGGATTATCGCTGTATTTGAAGATGGGAGTATACTTCCACCATGTGGAAGGTGCAGAGAGTTTATTGCACAGATAGATAATCAAAATATAGAGACCCAAATTGTATTACCTGAAATGGAAGAAGTGTTGCTGAAAGATTTATTACCAGAAAGGTGGGATGGCAAATGGAACTGAAAAAGATAACTAGCAGGGTCTTTTATTATCCACATCAACCAGAAACTGATCGGCCTATGTTGGCATACTTAAATGGAGATAAAATTGCACTTGCCATTGATGCAGGAAATTCAGCAGACCATGTTGATGAATTTTATAAATCCCTAGAAATCGAGGACCTAAAGAAGCCAGATTTTACTGTCATCACTCATTGGCACTGGGACCATACCTTTGGAATGCATAAAATTCACGGATTGTCCATTGCACACCATAAAACCAACGAGTTTTTGAAACAGGAAAGAGCCAAACTATCTGACAGTGCATATATAAAATTTTTGATAAATGATGATGAGTGCCTAGCTAGAGAATATGTAGATAATAAAAGAATTATTGCCGTTCTATCGGATATCCAATTTGAAAAAGAGCTTACCCTTAATCTCGGTGGAATAACCGCAAAGATTTTTCATACGGTTTCACCCCATTCGGAAGATACGGTGCTTATCTATATTCCTGAGGAAAAAATATTGTTCTTGGGAGATTCAACAAGCGAGGATTTCTACAATGATGGGTATATGGATAAAGAAAAATTAATGTCATTAACAAATTTGATAGAAAGTTTCGACTGTAAGTATTGTATTTTAAGTCATGCAGAGCCTCTAACTAAATCAGATTTATTAGATTACTTAAAATCCATTCTAAAATAATAATCCATGAGGTGTATTGATATGTTCCCGTCTACCGATAGCCCCAAAAACGCAGTGGATATGTTCCCGAGAACGGACACACTCAAATGACATTCATTCTATCCTCTCAAGCCATGTGGAGACGGTGGTGTTGATGTCAAGGGTTGGAGTGGAATAAGCTCGAAAGCCCT
>CAYOGG010000125.1:0-4382 GCA_964403455.1 uncultured Bacteroidaceae bacterium
GAATGAGGTGCTTATGCCTTGAAACTTAGGGTAAAGGTGGTGAAAGGGTAGTGGGAAGAGCAGGTCAGGGTGCCTTCATGCAGTTGCATAATCTGGCGCGATAGTGCAAGACCGATGCCGCTGCCCTTCTTCTTGGTAGAGAAGAATGGTAAAAATATATTCTCAATTTGCGATTGCGGAATTTCAGGGCCGTTGTTTGTGATGGTGATGTGCGGTACTCCTCCGGGTGCAGATGCCAATACAGTGATCTGTCCGTCAGGTACTCCTTCTATTGCTTCTATGGCATTACGAATGATGTTGATCAAAGCTAATGGCAACAAAGAAGCATCTGCATGAATGGTCAAATCGCCTGTGGACTCAAATCGCACACGTTCTGCACCAGGTTCGGCACTGAGCAGAGTCTTTAGCTGCGTGAATAGACGTAAGATAGGTATATTGGTCATATCAGGTCGTGTGAGCATGGTAAGTTGCCTGTACGATTCCAGGAAGCTGCATACATTATGAGCCTGGCCGTTTATGATACTAATAGCTTCAATCTGCTCTTCACGTGTCTGGGCATCGGGGTTCTGAATAATCAGGTCTGTCAGTGACACAATTGGAGTCATTGTGTTGCGAAGTTCATGAGTCATCACACGCAGTATCCTGTCATAATAACTTTTACGGGTCTCTATGTCATTCTGATCCCGACGATATGATTCAAGTATGCGATTCATGTCACGCGAAGCACGGTGCAGAATAGGGTCATCAGTCTCCGGAATATGCATCATAAGGTCATTATTGACTATCGCCCTAGTCATTATCTCTGTTTGAGCGATAGGATAGCGCAAAAGCCTTACCAGTCTTATCACGGAAACGATAGTCAAAAGAGATGCCAGAATGGCAACAGGCATAGAAAAAAAATAAAACCCGGGATAAAGCTCCTGGTGTGAATGGACACAAATCATCCAAACCGATATTGACGGCATAGCAGCTGTAAGAGCGATATTGACCGCTACACGCCAAGTGAAGTGCCTGCTAATTGATGTCATAGCGCTTCATCTTGTTATAAAGAGTCTGGCGGCTTATGCCGAGCATATCGGCAACCTCTGTCAGATTATGTCCTGCAGATTCCAATGCCTGCTTGATAGACTGACATTCTATTTCGTCAAGAGTAAGATGCTGCTCTTGCTTTTCTGACTGAGGCTGGTTTTTCTCAGCGATTTTCAAATTCCTTTTTCTGACGGCCTCCGTCAGTTTGTGTATAAGGTCTTTGTTGTCCCACGGCTTCTGAATGAAATCCGATGCTCCGTTCTTCAACGTTTGCACAGCCAGATTAACGTCTGCGAATGCAGTAATCATCACCACGGCAGGTGGATTCTCCAATCCGCTACGGTTTATTATTCTATCTAACCAGAAAATGCCATCCTGACCATCCAGCTTATCAAGCCCAAAGTTCATATCAAGCAGAACTACATCCACATTGCCTGCACTTATCAGCGCAGGAATCAGCTGTGGATCACTCACGGCAGCTACCGTGCTGAATTCGCTTTTCAGCACTAAACGCAGTGTACTCAACACCGCATTGCTGTCATCTATTATCAGTATGCGAGCTTCAATCATCAGGGGATAAAGATAATAAGATTATTTATCAAGCGTTTATCAAAAACGTACAAAAGCGTCTTGTATATAGGAAAGTGTCAAAAAAATAGACAATCTTAATCGGATATTAATGATTTCACAATAAAAGTTTGGAGCATGAAATCATACATGGCTATTTTTGATTCAAAAATTTGAACAATTATGATGATACTACATTATATAAAGATGGCAATACGCAATTTGCGTAAGTATGCGTTACAGAACACAGTCAGCATACTGGGACTCTCAGCCGGTTTTGTTGCGCTATCGCTGTCTGCCTATTGGTACACCTATGACAATACCTATGATAAGTTTCACAAAGACTGGGAAAGGATATATCTTGTGACTGAATTTGCATCCTCAATTAAAGATGGTACTGTCAAAACTCTATCCGAACTGTCTGAAACGGAATCTGTAGTTAATTGTTATCGCGTTTTATCAAATGTTTTGGCAATCGGCCCGGAGTTCTTTAATATGATGGGTTTTGAGATAATAAAAGGCGACACATCATTTCTTGGGAAGCCGGATTATTGTGCCATATCCGAATCATTTGCAAGAAAATATTACGGGAAAAAAGATCCTATAGGTGAGAACATTTTCTTATTGGATTTAGATTTGGAACGTCAACCTTGGGAAGGAAGAGTCAAAAGTGAAATCAATTATTGTCATAATAATACAAGCTCCAATTGTATTGTAGGAGCCGTTTATCGTGGAGACAATCATTCATATTTGGATTATGATATTATGGTCAATGCTCCAAAGCTTTTTGAAACAGATACTTATTTGGGTCTATCAAATATGTTATCAATGGAACGAGGAATTAAGTCTTATTTTAAACAAAAAAGAATAACTTTTGTAAAGTTACGCCCCGGAGTAGATTCAAAAGATTATACAGAAAAGGCCATATTAATTGATAGCCAAGAAAAGGACACTGCATCAAAAATTGAATTGTTTAATATCTCAAAACTTCATTCTAAGTACGATGCCGGCCCTATGGATATTAAGCAGTTGAGAGTCTTTGCTTTGATTAGTATAATGCTTGTGATTTGTGCTTTGGTAAATTGTATCACTCTGTTTGTCTCCAGAATAAGCGGTCGTCGTAAGGAGATGGGACTTCGCTTGTCAAACGGTTCATCTTTTTCGAGCCTTCTCTCGCTTTTGTCTCTTGAAATGATTTTGCAATTTCTGATAGCTCTTTTTATTGCCATTTGCTTAGTATTTTTCATCAAAGACAAGTTCTCGGAATATGCCCGTATAGATGTTGATACCATGCGTATATTATTGAATTGTCTGATGATAATGGTTTCGGTACTATTACTGTTTGTTGTAGTCGGAATAGTAACTCTTACCATAGTTTTGAAAGGCTCGCTCAGTTCTACGATGGTTTTAAATCGTTCATTAAATAAGACAATACGCAGGAGCGGTCTGTCAATACAACTTTTTATTAGCATAACGTGTCTGTTTTGTTCGCTCAGCATGCTTCATCAATTCTCTTTTTTGAAAAAATCATATTGGGGATTCGGTACCCGGGGTGTTGCTGCCATAACTTCCCCAAATTATATGATTACTCTCAACGAAAATAATGATTCAAATACATCTGATAATCCAATAGAAAGACAAAAAGAACTGTTTTATAAATTGAGTGACCGCGTAAAACAAATACCCGGAGTAATCGAGGCCAATATAACTGATCGTAGTTTTTCTGATTATGCTACTATAGGTTTTGATATGTTTACCTCACCGAATAATGAGGGAGAAAAAATAAGTGTAATTGATTTGATGATTTATGATGTTGGAAATGAAGCTTATGGATTTAGTGTAAATGAAGGGTCTTTACCAGAAAAAGGACTGGCTCCGGATGAAATGGTGATAACTGAAAGTGTATGTCGCGCTTTGGGTCTGAAAAATCCAATCGGGGAAAAGTTATATGATTCCGGTAGTTCAAATGGTTTTAATATTGTGGCTGTGATATCGGATTTATATATAAATGGTCCTTTAGTGGCTCCCGTTCCAATAGTATTTTGTCCTGATAGTCCTGATAGAAGTATTTTTAAGTTAGATATTGATGCCCTACTTGTCAGATATCAGAATGATATCCGCAAGGAACTATCTGAACTGACTGATAGTATGTTTACAGATCCCCCGTGTACAATCACATATATGGAAGATTGGTTTGCAAAATTCCTCAAGCCGACAGTTAATCTATTCAAACTCTTTACGATAATAGCTATAATATGTATGCTGATTTCGGTGTTCGGTGTGTGGTCCATTATAACACTTACCTGCCAGGAGCGTCGCAGGGAGATAGCCGTGCGCAAGGTACATGGTGCCAAGGTACGTGACATACTCACCATCTTTGTCCGTGAATACGGTGCAGTACTTTTGGCAACATCGTTGGTGGCCTTTGGTGTGGGTTATGTGGTGATGCATAAATGGATCCAGCAGTTTCAGAAGCAGGCCGTAATCTCATGGTGGATATATGCAGTCATACTGCTGGGCATGGCCGCAATCATCAGCCTGACGGTAGTACAACGTATCGTGAAGACTGCTCGTGAAAACCCTGCCGACGTAATAAAAAGTGAATAAACAATGTTTTCCATAGGATAGTGTAAAATAATTAGACAATCTGTATAGAAAACTATTGTTTTATCTGTAAAAGTTTGGAGCATGGAGTTAACCAAGGTTATTTTTGATTCAACATTTTGAACGATTATGATGATACTACATTATACAAAGATGGCAATACGCAATTTGCGTAAGTATGC
>CAYOGG010000126.1:0-4294 GCA_964403455.1 uncultured Bacteroidaceae bacterium
GCTATTACTATGAACAATGATATAATTATCACAGCAATATATCCATACCGCCATTGCAGCTCCGGCATGTAGGCAAAATTCATTCCATACCAGCCTGTAATCAATGTAAGTGGAAGAAAAATAGTTGTGACAATGGTAATTACAATCATAATTTTATTTTGACGTGCATCCTGCATTGATTGATACAGTTCACGTATCTGGAGCACATTTTCACGAAGAAGATGTACATGATTTTGCAATCGTTCCACACGGTGCATAAATCTGTCCCAACCTTGTGTATCCTGTTCAGATTGATAAAAATCACAGGTACTGAACAATTCTCCAATGTCTATCATCTGTTCATAATAAATATTAAACTCAGAAAGTTTTTGCCTATGCTTTGTCAGTGATGTAAAAAAATTATTATTCCTTCCTGCTCCCCCGCTTATTTCCTCTTCCAGCTTGTCCAGCTCAGACTCCATATGAGAAAAATACAATGTATCCTCTTCTATCATATGCTCCATAATCCGTAACAACAACTGTTTCGGTGTATCAACTTCCTGAAACATCTCCGTCTGCTTTTCTATCCATGCCTTCAGTTTTCCATCATCTTCGACAAAAAACACTTTCCCACCTGTCAAATAGAATCCAAATGAAAGCTGTGCTTTTTTCTGCTCATTCTTTTGTGGAAGCCGGATTGTACCGAGAATGCAATCTTTAAAGAGCTCTGCCTTACAGTATCGAATAGAACCAAGACTGTGCAGCATCTCCTTTTGATATGCAAATTGTTCTCTCCTTTCCCGAAACTCTGCTGTGCTCATAACAGCAAACAAACATGAATTATCTGTATATTGCATTAAAATTCCTACTTTCTCTTTATTTGTCTCTTTCCCTCATACGGTAACCAATACCTATTTCTGTCAGAATGTACTCCGGTTTTGAGGTATAGAAAATCTGAAACAGATTTCCTTCATCCTCTTTTCATTTGCGATAAGCTTTTTATAATATATTATATTATCTCTTACTTTTATTCGATTTTCTTTTCCATTAACTCAAATCGACCTTTACGCCAATCAGCATATCCTCTTACTATATATCCACTTTTTCGATATAACTTTTGCGCATATGGATTCTCTGTGAAAACATCGAGTCGTATTGATTTATACCCCATCTCATAAATCTGTGTCTCGATATGTGCCAGAACCTCTTTGCCGATTCCTTTATTTTGATAATTCGGTGACACGCAGAATCTATGAAGTATATATGCTGATTCATCATTACTTTCCCACGTGGCATTTTTATAGGCTTCATCTGATTCTGCGCTTATCACATATATTGCAGCCAATTTTTTACTATCAATAGCCAGATAAAGTGACTTCTTTTCTATATCGTTTATGAAGTCCTCTTTTGCAGGGTAAATATCATCCCACTGATATATGCCATCTGCCTCCATTTGTACAATGGCAGCTTTTACTAATTTAACCACATCATCAATATCGGACTTTTTTGCCAATCTATATACCACTTGCTACCTCCTTATTCTTTATACAAATAATATATGATTATCCGCAATCTCCCTCCATTATTTCTCCGAAAAGAAACAGACCAATGCCTATCCCTTATATATTATGGACTTTTTTCGCGATAAAATCTTCCAAATAATAATGGAATTCTACCCGCTTGCTTTTACCATACATATAAACTCCCGGCCATATCTCTCGCAAAATTCTATATGGTCGGGCACTTTAGTTATCGCAACACATTTGACCTTGAATAAATGTAAAACAATTCCTGTGTGTATTTATATCCCTTTTCCATCTTTGGGAAAGTTGCATCAAACTCTTCGAAACCACTCTCATCTAAATTATGGGCCGGACTCTCTACATATCTCCAGATTTTATCTGAAAGGGCATTTTCCTCTAACAACTTCACCATCAGTGCAACAGGATAAACATCCTTTTCCAAACATACGCCCTGTCGTTTACAATTCTTGAATCCATAACATGCATAGTTCTCAGGGTTCCCCCAAATTGCTATCGTGTCATATCCTAATTTCTTTGCCTCATCAAAAGAATAATATAATAGCTTTCTTCCATATCCTTTTCTCTGATAATCCGGATGAATAGTAAAAGGACCAAAAGAGAGAATCTCTTTTTCAGTTCCATCCTCAGCAATAAGCTTTGCTTTTACATAGATAATATGTCCTATAATTTTCCCGTCCTCTTCTAATACAAAATCAAGTTCCGGGATATAATCGCAACTTTCTCTTAGCCGATGAGCAAAATAATGTTCATTACATCCAGGAACTGAAAGATTCCAAAATGTCTGTTTAATCATTTCCTCAACAGCTCTATAGTCTTTTGGTTTTTCGTTTCTGATTATCATTGCTCTTTTCCTTTCTGTTCAAGCTAAACCGGTTCATATCAATTCGCTTTGAAATCAAACCATTTTTAATAACCCATTTGGAACTTTTTGTATATTATACTATTAGAATACTCAAAAATATATTCTTTCCTAAATGGCCTGCATCAAAAAAGCACCAGCCAACAAGTAATGCTAACCCAAGTGCAAGCACTGTAAATGGGTATACAATGTTTGTCGCAGCATTTCCGTATGCTCCGACTTCACTCCACCCGATAAATATCTGGTCAACAATATTATACAGTGCGGCTACTACCATGCTTATAACACATGGATTTGTAATAATAGAGAAAATCCTCATGCAACTTTTGGTATTGACCTCTGCAACTTTTGGTATTTTAATTGTACAATAAACATCCATACGTAGATATAGCAGGCCTCTGCTTTGGTACAGATGGCTGTGCCAAAATAATCGTAGACACAATCAGGAAAATGGAGGAATCCGAAAATGAATAAAGATCTGACCGTAGGCAATCCACAATCTGTTCTCTGGAAATTCTGTATGCCGCTCTTTGGCAGTATCATTTTCCAGCAATTATATAATATCGCAGACAGTCTTGTCGCTGGCAAATTTGTTGGTGAAAATGCATTGGCAGCCGTTGGAAACAGTTATGAAATCACATTGATTTTTATTGCATTTGCCTTTGGCTGTAACATGGGATGTTCCGTCATCGTTTCAAAATTGTTTGGTGCCAAAGATTTTAAAGGAATGAAAACCGCAGTTTATACAGCCTGTATTTTCAGCGGTGCGATTTGTCTTTTGTTAATGCTGATTGGCATATCCGGTTCCGGACTTTTGCTTCATTTAATCAGGACTCCTGATGAAGTATTTGCAGACTCCAAATTGTATCTGGACATCTATGCATGGGGATTACCCTTCGTATTTTTCTATAATATAGCAACCGGTATTTTCTCAGCACTTGGCGATTCCAAAACACCATTTTATTTTTTAGCCGTGTCTTCCATATCCAATATCGCTGTAGATATATGGTTTGTTAAAGTTTTTCATATGGGGGTTGCAGGAGTGGCATGGGCAACATTCATCTGTCAGGGGATTAGCTGTATTCTGGCAATGACCGTTGTATTCCGAAGACTTTCTAAAATTGAAGGGAAAGAAAAAACACCGATTTTTGACTTACAGATTCTAAAACAGATTATGGTGATCGCAATTCCGAGTACCTTACAGCAAAGCTTCGTTTCTCTCGGAAACATAATGATTCAGAGCATCATCAACGGATTTGGTGCGCCGGTTATGGCAGGATATTCCGCAGCCGTCAAGTTAAATAATTTAGTAATCACATCATTTACCACTCTTGGTAATGGAATTTCTAATTACACTGCACAAAATCTCGGAGCACAAAAACTGTCACGTATAAAACAGGGATTCAAGGTCGGGATAAAACTGGTCTGGATGCTTTCTTTACCATTATTTTTACTTTATTTCTTTGGAGGAAATATTGTTTTGAAACTCTTTATGGATGAACCGACAGAACTTGCACTGCACACAGGCATCATCTATTTAAAAATTCTGTCACCGTTCTATTTTGTAGTTTCTGCAAAGCTGGTAGCTGATGGTATTTTAAGAGGTGCCGGATTGATGAAGTATTTTATGATTGGCACCTTTACAGACTTAATTCTGCGTGTTGCATTGGCATTCTGCTTTTCCAAAACATTGCTTGGAGCAACAGGAATTTGGTGTGCATGGCCTATCGGATGGTGTGTTGCCACCATTTTATCTATTTCATTTTACCGAAAAGGTCCTTGGTCTACTCTGCTAAACTCTCGCTGAATCATTTGAGAAGGGTTTGAAATGAGCGATTTACCACAGATTTCCAAAGCTGAATTTGAAGTTATAAAAATCATATGGAAACATGTTCCGATGGGAATCTTAAAA
>CAYOGG010000127.1:0-4284 GCA_964403455.1 uncultured Bacteroidaceae bacterium
CCTGTTGCCTAAACTAAATGAATATTTAGGCAAAAACGAATGCAAAATTACTATTATTTTGCAAAACAACTTATTAATAATTGACAAACAGCAAGTTACAATCAATAATAAGTTTTTCGTAAAGTATTTTTAAAGTTCAAATGCAAATCTGCAATTTTGTCATATCTTTTTGCAACACTTTTGAACTTGCAAAGGTAAGCAAAAAAAATAATACAAAGTATTACATACAAAAAAACAGAACATAAAATATGTCCTGTTTCTTTTTTGGGGGTATCTTGTTCTTATTTTAGCAGAGGATTGGTGTCGTCAAAGTAATCATTGACTTTCAAGCCATCTTGAACTCTTATAATGGAGGGTAGTAATTTATCAAAAAAACACGACCTCTGAAGCTTGGCTTGTTCTTCTGCGTACCCCTTTGGCTTGCCTTGTAGAAACTCATCCATAAACTGTTGGTTATAGATAGCCTGTCTGCGTACATCATATCCTTTATATTCATCCAATGCGGATTCGGCATATAGGAGAGCAATCTTATAATCTCTTATTGCCTGATAAGTTTCGCCCATTTTTTCGTATGCCAAATTATCTTTGCCTAAATCATCCAGCTTATCAATCTCAGCAAGGTCTGATTTTAATTTATATATTTTATTACCAAAATCAGAAACTACCTTATATTGATTACGCTCCAACATCTTACCCTGTTCTTCATAGAGTGAGTTCACAAAAGGAGCATCTGTTACCTTCAACTGAATACCAGCCATAGGAGCTAACGCTAAATATCCAATCTTTCTCACAAAGCTTGGTAATACAAGATTAGAAGATGCTTTAAACCACTCCGGCTTTAATTCAAGACCACGCCTGCTGTCGCCAAAACGCTTACCTTTATCATCCTCTCCATAAAACATATTAAACAATACACGAGAACAACCCTGCGACAACTCGTCAGTATTATATTTGGCATTTAGATAATGAGCCTCATCTTGATTACCGATGTCTATGTTACCTAAAAAAGCCTTAAGTACTCTATAAGGAGAAAGCAATTCCAAATTGGACTCCATATTGGTACTTAACTCAAAAGGCAAAATAGCACCCGTTATATCGTCTATCAACTTATGAGAAGTATCGCCCCAATTAGCATAACCAAGACTATAGTATGCAAGGCTTGCTCCAATATTTGAAAAGATGGCAAGACGTTGTTCTTCTATCAGCTTTAACGTACCGGAATCTTTATTGCCTGTAAACATCGCAAGTGGCTGTTTTATATAATTAGAATAACTATATCTGTCGAAATTATTCAACATTGCCAGATAGTCAATTATGGTTTTATAATACTCTTCACGAGCAATCTTGTCATCATCATCGCCACCTAAAAGAGACTCAGAAAGGATTCGTGCATAATAATCCATCAACATAACAGAAGAAAAACCTTTAAGGAGCTGAAAACCTACCACACCTGCAAGACGAGCTATGGCAGCCGGACTCTTCGTTCCGTTCTTTAACGTCCTGTAACCGCCAACAATGGCACGAACAGAAGCATTCGCAAACAATACGTTATTAAATAATATTGAAGAAAATAAAGAATCGTGAGAACCCCTTATGTCAAAATTAATATTTAAGTTCTTTGACAAATGTAAAGCACGTTCACGAGTTTCACCATTCTCCAACGCAGAACGATAGATGTTATAACGAACTATCAACTCCGAAGAATTAGACAGAAAGCTCAAACCCTTCAAAACATTATTTTTAGCAGAGTTTATTGTTATATCATCACGAAGCTCTTCATCTATGCGTTTCTTTATATCAACCTTGCCGTCCATACTCATTGTATAACCACCAGAACCGCCATCAGAAATAAACTGCTTAAACATTTTACCGTCTTCCGTTTCAAGAAAATCTCCATTCCACAAATACTCAGATATTGCACCTAAATTAGGATGAGCCAAATTCTTGGTAATACGTGCTGCAAGCATCGGGTCTTCAATAAAAGCAGCTGCTATGGTAAACTTAACATCTCGAATAAAGTTCTTTGGAGCAAATTCAGGATTTAAAGTTGTTAAAACAGAAGCAGATAAACGATTAAGTTTACGGCACACCTTTAACAACTTACTCATCTCTTCCCGAGAAAGTTCGTGATTTAAAGAGTGGGCAAGTTTAGCATTGCCGGTGTCAATAACAAACACCCTGTTACCATAAGTAACTACAACTTCGTTAGAACCTACACCCTTTGATACATAACCTCCTTTTATACCCAAAGCATCTCTCAAGGTTGTTGCCCTGTCCCTTACTTCCTCTTCGTGTTCTGTAGGATGTTTCTTGTTATTAACATCTTCTATGTAACGACTGTATTCTTCGTACTTCTCTATCTCGTCTATATTCGGAATACCGTTTTTGTTGCTGTCTGTATAAACATAAGCAGAACGAACGCTTAGACCTTTAGACTTCAACACAAAAGCATCGTGTTCATTATTAAACAACTCAAGGAAAGAAACCTTTGCCTCGTTGATAGATGACTGCATAAAGGTATTCTGGGCTATAAAATCTATCCACTCCAAAGGATTGGCTGCCTCAAGGTTTGTACCCTTACTTTTACGTATGGCTTCTACAGTACCTATGCCACGTCTTCCCTTTTTATGCTTTTCAATAATATGTTCGGTATAATTTTCAACGTCTTTAAATTCCTCACTTGTACGTTGTGGAACATAATACTTACGCCTGTTCATCTCGTCATAACGCTCCTTGCTTATCAAGTGAGAGTTATAAAGTTCATCACGCAAATACTGTGTCAATTTACCCCACCGTTCCCACAGACTGTCGGAATCTATACGCTCCTCTATCTTAGCAACAAAAGCTTCCGGTGTTACACCTTTACTCTCTTCCATAAACTCTTTATACCACGCACTTACATTCTCCTCTACGGAAAGACCCATATCTCGCCGCTCAAGAAAATCCTTTACAAGTAAATACTTCTCTATTGCCTCGCGAGCTTCTTCAAAAGTAGCATAAGGAGCTTTACTGCCTAAATACAACGCATCTATATTGATACGAACCTCATTTATCATTGGCTTATAATAATCGGAATGATAAATAGACAGCTTACCACCGGCTGAACTCATCACATTAGATGCCTTCTCGTATGGATTGGCACTCAAGGGTATCATTTCTGCACCCTCATCTTTACGGACACTGTTAAGCTCCTCTACTAAATCGTGAAGATAAACATTAGAATCTACAACATCTTGAACAAAAGCATTTTTTAACTCGGCATACAACTTACCGGCTTCCGACAATCGCTCATCTGCATTCGGAATGCTCAACGCTTCATCTAACTCTTCTCCCTTGCGGGATATAAAAAACTCAAAACCTCCTGCACGTGAAGATGACTCATCTTCGAGTTCTTTTGAAAGTACATCATCTCGATAATCAATCATATCACCATAGCCATTCTCTCCTGTAAATTCCCTTACAAGAGACATATCGACATCTACATCTCTATCAAATCTATCAACACACTCTTGCGCTGATTTTGGATAAATCATACCAATAATCGGATACCCTTCTTTCTCTTTCTCTGTTGCATTTTCATTTCTACCAACCCAATCAGACGGAGCATACTCTGCATTAAATGGTGTCTGTGATATAGGTCTTGCACCAAAACGAGCATAAAGTTTTTCCAAACCACCGCCATAGCAGTCGCCTTTTGTACCACCCATTGTTATCGCAAATGGAATAAGTTTCTCCATTCTATGGTCTCCTGATACTGAACTGAACAAACTAATCATATCTCCATTTGAGGTAACTGCTATTCCAGATTTACCGTCTTCGGTAAGGTAGCAGTGGTCGTTTTCGTAGTCAGCAACATCGTGTACATCAACCATCCAGCCTTTGGGGTTTCGTATTTTCTCTGCTGCTATGGCATCGTGAAACTCTGCTGCCGTTGCTTTGCGAACTCTTTGTTTGGTATGAAGAATACCTTTGGATGTTAATGCTTCTTCGAGTTCGTCATTAACTTGGTTGATGTAGATTACATTGTCAGAATCTCCGCCAATCCGCGAGGGGTCTGACCTCCTTTCAAGTAACGAACTATTGAGCCATCTCTCTTGCACGATTCCATTATCATCTCTGCGTTTTTCTGTGTTTCGTTTAAATTCACGAGTTCTTTGATTGTTTCCTCTCTGAATTTCTCTATCATTTCCTTCGTTATTTCTTCCATAATTATCATTGTTTTGTTCTGTAAAGTTACTGTTTTCTTTTGACTCCTGCAAACTTTTCAAGGCTTTTTTATCTTCT
>CAYOGG010000128.1:0-4272 GCA_964403455.1 uncultured Bacteroidaceae bacterium
TAATTATTGTCTGCAGTGATTTTATCAAAATCAAAAGATATCGTTATTTGTGCAGAATCTTTATCTTTATCAAAGGTAATAGTCGACGGAGCTGTAAATATATTACTTGTATCATTAAGTTCAATATCTACAGTAAGTGATTTATCTGTCAATGTTCTCAGAATATCAATATCAAATGAAGATTGATTAAGCTCGAGATTGATCTCATTTTTTGTATCCTTTGCAAAGAATGCTTGACTATTAGAAGGTATTCGAGCAGGATTGTATTCTGTATCTTCAGTACATGAATATATTCCCAAAAGGGAACATATTGCGGTTAAAAAAAATATTCTATTCTTTTTCATAAATTCTATATATTAGAAATTATAATTATTATTCTAGTATTTATTACTCGTATTTATTGCTCGGATCCGGATTGTTCCATCCTTTTAGAGCAGTATTGTTTGATACTTCTCTACGAGAGATTACAAAATTCATCCATGCCGGACGTGTTGTGGTTGTAAATTGAGTAGCATCGGAAAAATTTGTCCCATCATATATACGTACGACAGGTTTATTTAGACGCTTATAATCAAAGAAACTCAATCCTTCGCCCCAGAGCTCAATCCTCTTCTGAAGGAAAATCTCATCAACAATATCTTCTGTAGATGAAAAATCACATTTATATGTCTTGTATCTATATTGCGTCATGAAATTTGTTAAAAGCTGCTTGCCTCTCTCTGCGTTTTGATGTGCAGCTGCTTCAGCTTCAATAAAATACATTTCTTCAATTCTCATCATTGGATAAGAACAAGCAGAACCAATCTGATAATCTTCAATATTACCATTTCCAGGACGGAACTTTATAGATGCATAATCAACCATTTTAGAACCGAACTTTTCATCAATATATGATTCTTTTCCAAACAAGATAGAACCTTCCGGAGCTTTCCAAGATAATTTTCTAAAATCCTGATTGTCAATCTTTGCATAGAAACCTGAAGCGACACATGTCATTGGACCTGCAGCTGCATAACCGTATTGGGCTTCATTACTCATCCATGATGTCCAATTGAGAATACCCGATTGAACGACCTTGTCTTCTTTTTTTGTTTGAGCTCCCAACATCCACGAAGAACAATCAATATTATTGAAGCCTGTCGTGGTGTTCAACCATTCCTCTTTTGTAGTAGGAGTGTAGATATTAAGGTCAATAGCCTTACGTGCATACTCTTCTGCTTTAGGATAATTGGCAACCCACATGTAAAGACGAGCTTTAAGACCATAAACAACTGATATATCCGGAAGCGTTTTTGACAAACGCTTTGCATCAATCAATCTATCTTCAGCTTTATCTAAATCAGATAAGATAAATGCAAACATTGAGTCTCGAGTAGCACGAGGATTGTTTCTTACATCAGATTCAACCATTGTTTCTTTTACAATAGGTACTGTAAGATTCAAAACATTGTTGCCATCATCGTTTATTGATGATGTAGTGTCATTTGGCAAAAATTCATACATCTGAGCAATATCCAAGTATGCTAAAGCACGAAAAGCTAACGCTATTCCTTGATATTCCAATTCTGTTTCCGATGCCGTTGATTCGTCAATTGCAGACAACATCTTGTTGGAAGTTTGTATGAATCTAAAATAATATCTCCAAACAAATCCAGTGGACATCCAATCTGCTCCCATATATTGGTTGCTTTCCCACGAATCATACCAATCGTAATTACTAGACACTACTACCATTTCTTCAGTCATGACATCACGTATGTGCATAAGCGAACCGTATCCCCAGTCATAAGCCAAATCTTCTTCCATAAGATCATATTTGTTTATATATCCAGGCATTGACCACAGAATTGATTCTATTGCCTTGGAAGATGATTCTATTTGATCTTGAGTTGCTATATCAGTTGGAATTGTCTCTTCGATACAACTTGTCACTGATAAACCGATTGTTAGGGTAATCGCAACATAAAATGATTTATATTTTTTCATATTATTCATTATTTTAGAAGGTAAGAGTTAAACCACCAGATATTGTACGAATAGGTGCATAATATGTGCTTGTTACTTCGCCGTCAATTGATTGACGTGGATCCAAACCTTGTCTTTTTGACCATAGCCATACGTTATCAGCAGTAGCATAAAGACGAATTTTTTCAATACCGGCTTTCTTGCAAATATTTTTTGGAATACTATATCCAATATTAATATTGTTCAAACTCAAATAAGAGGCATCAGTAAGAAAACGATCAGATTTTGATGCAGCATTTTCATCTCCGAATATCCACAATGGAATTTCCGATGAACCATGATCAGCATCAACCCAAGCGTTTAAAACATCAGCATGAATGGCACTTGCTTTGTTGGATGCCACAGGATTTGACATCATCATACTATAGTCATTGTCATATACAAGTCCTCCGATTTGGTATGAGAAATCAATAGAAAAATCGAACCCTTTCCAATAAATACTTGTACCGAATCCTCCGTATAGATCAGGGAGAGCTGTTCCGCATAAGTAATCGTCTGCTTCGGAATAATCGGCGGTGGTAATTTTAATTATGTTTCCATTACCATCTTCGCTGTTTTTGTACCATAGACTGGTTCCATTTGCGTCCAAACCGGCGAATTGTTTCATTTCCCATGTAAATATTGATAAACCTTCACCGAAAAAATAATCTCCGCTTTCGTATCCATTATATCCATCAACGGTTGTAGTTTTATTTTTCTCTGATAATTTGGTTATTTCGTTCTTATAGGCTGTTGCATTAATATTTATGTTCCAGTTAAAATCCTTTTTCTTTATTATGTCATATCCCAAATCTATTTCAACACCTTTATTCTTCATATCACCAACATTCGCATAGTATGATGAATAGCCATACGAATCGGGAAGAGGAAATGAAAATAACATATCATTTGTACTACGGAAGAAATATTCAACGGATCCACTTAAGCGGCTATCTAAGATCTCGAATTCAAAGCCTGCATTGAAATTTCCGTTTTTCTCCCACGAAATATCTTTGTTACCCATTGTTTTGGGAATAGCAGCAACTTGTCCGTTGGAATTAACAATATCGTATGTATTAACATAACGATAATTACCTATATTGTCGTTTCCCTGCTCACCATAAGACAACTTGAACTTAAGAGAATTTATAATATCAATATTAAACCATGATTCTTTACTGATTATCCAAGCACCACCGGCTGACCAAAAGTTTCCCCAACGATTGTCTGGATGAAAACGTGAAGAAGCATCGCGACGATATGATACAGATCCAAAATATGTCTCATCATAATTATACTGTGCACGTGAAAAATAACCCTCATGGTTATATTGAGTAGTATAAGAATCTGGTGTTCCATCTGTTATCGCTCCGGACAATTCAAGATTGGAAGGATTAAACATATTATTCTTTGTTGCATCCAAATAATATGTCTTATAAACATATGCTTCATGTCCTGCCATTATATCAATATCATGTTTATCGAAGGTTTTAGCATATCTTAAAATCTGCTGATATGTTGTTGAAACACCTCTGTCGTGAGATTTTGTCAGAATACCATTTGAACTTGAATAAGAACCATAATATGGGTTAGTAAGTGCCGTAGAACGAGTCTCATCCATATTAAAAGAATTAGTCGAAGTAAATGTAAAATTCTTTAGAAATTTTACTTCTAAAGAACCGGTAGCATTCATCGCATTGCCTTCATCATTAGAAACATTTAAAATGGCATCAGAAAGAGCATTCGAACCGGTAAATACGGGACGTTCAAATCCTGCATTACTTTTATCTCCATAGTCGAACATCTGATTCCCAGTTTCATCTTTCATGATATTACCTAACTTATCTCTTAAATATAGAGGATAAATAGGTGCTACCTGGGTTGCAGCTGCAAAAATATTGCCTGATGAATTATCAACTCCGTCCTCGTCTAAAGAATTTGAATTAAAATGAGCAAAAGATATATTTACTTCAGCTTTTAGCCACTTCTTTAATTGTGAATCTGCTTTCAGACGACCGGTATATCTTTCGTAATCTGAGTTTTGGGTAATACCCTCTGTGTTTAAATAACCAAATGATGTATAGAAACTTGATCTATCAGAAGCTTGAGTTGCGGAAAAATTATATTCTTGATTAAAACCTTTTTTGAAAGCAGCCTCAAGCCAGTCATCAGCACATAACATATAATCCGTTCCCTCGTAATTGACAATATTTCCCATTGTGGCATTCGGATTAAGTTTTCCATTAACTCCTATTAAATACTGTCCGG
>CAYOGG010000129.1:0-4245 GCA_964403455.1 uncultured Bacteroidaceae bacterium
TCTTCTTCTTTTGAATCAAATAATTGAATATCAAAGAATCAGGTTCTACATTTCTGATTATAACAGATGCAGGAATTATACTCTCCAGTGAGTCAAGTAATAATTTGGTTGAAATAGCAGCATGACCTGATGACATAACAAAATCCGAAGGTTTTATATGCAACGGGCGACTAGTTTTATTTTTCGCCTTCCATAAAGACATTCCCTTTCCACTGATAGTCACCTTCAATTCAAATTCAGGAGAATCGGTTATTCTCAACTTATCCGGAACGTCAATCAAAGATACAGGGTACTGAATATGCATCTCATAGCTTCGACTCATAGTCCTTGACCACCAGAACAGAAATGAAATTGCCAGAAAAAGCAGAAAAACCGGAAAATCCTTCCCAAAAAATATAGGAAGGAGTTTCCAGATTTTCTTTATTTCTCTCGCAATATATGCGAAGAAGGGTTTATATCCCCTCATTTATATAATCGTTTTAAGAATAATCGTTTTTAGAAGCAGCTTAGATTCTATCTTTTTTCGATTAAAGAAATGACTTCCGTTATGCCTTTTCCTCTTTATTTGGAACACGTTCTTCCTTCTTCTTGGATTCTTTAACCGGTTGAACAGTAGGAACAGGATTTACATATCTCTTATCTACTCTGATACGATTGTTTTGAGATATCTCCAATGTAACGGATATATCGTCCATATCCTTGATCTTACCGAAAATACCCGAACTTGTAACTACTTCCTGTTCTCTCTGCAGAGCGTTACGGAACTTATCGCCCTCCTTATCCTTGCGGGGACGCATCATAATAAACATAAGAACAAGCAACAAAAATATCCAAATGATTGACATGGATCCCATGCTACCGGTTTTTCCGCTTTTAGCCGATGCTGAAGGTTCGGCAAGATTTACATCCTCTGTTTGGACAAAAGTCATAACGCTCTCAGACTCTACAGCCTGTGCGATTCCCTCAATAGGGTTAAGTAACAAGATTGTTGACATAAAATAGTAATTATTACGTATATTGTTTATTATTCCATCACCTTTGTAATACGTCCTTTTTCGCAAAGCTCCTTGGCTATATTATCCAGCATTCCATTTACGAAACTGCCACTGTTGGGAGTACTTAAATATTTTGCCATTTCCACATACTCATTTATAGTTACCTTTAAAGGAATCTCCGGAAACCTCAACATTTCGGCAAGTGCCGTCTGCATTATCAGGACATCAATAAAAGCCAAACGATTTGGGTCCCAACGCTGACAGAGTTCAGATATTATTGCCTTGCTCTCTTCTTCAGTTTCCAGACCTGCATGAAGTAAATTAATGGAAAACATCCTATCTCTCTCGTCTTTGTAATCGGCTTGCAGTTTCTGGTCGGCTCCATTCTTTTTATCAAAACTTTTGATTGTTTTAAGAACAAATGAGTCGATTAAAGACTTATCGCCATTCCAATAAATATTCTGTTCTTCAAGCACTGTATCCAGCTCATCATCGTCCATAAATATGGATTTATATAGCTTTCTACAAAGCTCCTTGTCAGCATCATAATCAAATTTCTCTTCCTGAATATACTCTTCCAAAACCTCACTATCCAATATCTTCTGATAAATACTTGACAGCAGACCCGATTCTTTTATCCAATTCATCTCTTCAGGCTGAATACATTGATTCAGTTCCGTATTTTCAGCCAACTGTGCAAGAAATCTGTTTTCTGAAAAAAGCAACTCTTTACGTGGTACTCTTTCATCTTTAAACTTCTGCTTCTTCGCAATTGTCTTGCATGAATGACTCCAAACCGCCACTAATAAATAAAGGAGATTATGATATAGCGAATATGCGCTATTAAGGCTATGTGACAACTCGCGATCCGCCGATGCGACTTTTCCACCCCCGTTCTGATAATATGCGTATATTATCTGAACTACTTTCAGTCTGATGAGAACTCTGTTGATCATGAATTAATCAATAACAAATCCATATGGAATGCAAAGGTACAAACAATTTTGTACAAACCATATTTCACTCGCGTTTTTTGCCGTCAATCGAAAATTAAAAAATTCGGATTATCAATAAACAAACAAAACATTTTGTTTTTCAATATTATTTTGCCATTTTTGGAGAAATTTTTAGCGACATGGATGACTTAAGAAAACAAAATGCGGAAGAGAATGAGAAAGAGGAAATTTTTTCATATTCCATTAGAGCCGGCAAGCGAATTTACTATTTCGACGTTCGCAAAACTCGTAAGAACGATATGTATCTTTCAATCACTGAAAGCAAAAAAATCATTACAGGAGAAGGAGAAAATACTCAAGTCAGTTTTGAGAAGCATAAAATCTTCCTATACAGTGAAGATTTCTCAAACTTTATTGATGGGTTGACGAAAGCAATTACATTTATTCACGAATCCGAAAAAGCCTCACATTCTATTGATGAGCCGGATGAGAAAGAAAAGATTGAGAAAGATAATTCGGCTGAGAAATCGGAAGATTTAAAGATTGAATTCTAGACATCTCATCTAAGTACTTTTTTGATTTATTGTTTGATGATTTTGTTTTTTGATATATAGAATGTATCTTTGCACCGCTTTTACATAGTCAGGCCCGAAAGGGTTTGAATTTTGTGTGATGGTGAATTGATTATTAACAATTTAGAGTAACACGTCTTAAAAATGAAGTCAATTGACATTAAGGGCACGGCCCGCACGGAGTTCGGAAAAAAAGGTGCAAAACAGTTGAGGAGCAAGAATCTTATTCCTTGCATTCTGTATGGAGTAGATAAGGATGAGAATGGCCTTCCAATAGCAAAACATTTTAGTGTACAACCTGAAGAGGTTCGTAACCTTGTTTATTCACCTGATATCCATACAGTAAACCTGACCATCGATGGCAAGACTGTTATGGCTATCATGAAGGATATTCAGTTCCACGCCGTTAGTGATAACATTCTTCACATTGATTTTTATCAAATTACGGAAAACAAGCCTATTGTTATGAATGTGCCTATTAAATTGGTCGGTTTGGCTGCAGGTGTTAAAGCCGGTGGTAAATTGGAGCAGGCTATTCGTCGCATTAAGTGCAAGGCTGTATACAACCTCATTCCGGAGAAGGTTGAGATAGATGTAACTAGTCTTTCTATTGGCAAGGTAATTAAGGTTGGCGATATCTCTCTCGAAGGCATAGAGCTGGTTAATCCTAAGAATACCGTAGTTTGCGGTGTAACCACAACTCGTGCTGCTGCAAATGCTTCTTCTGAAGAATCAGGCAAATAAGAATAATTTTTCTCGATAAGAAAAAATGAAATATCTGATTGTAGGATTGGGCAATCCTGGAGATGAATACCAAGGCACCCGCCACAATATAGGATTTACAATATTGGATGCCTTTGCAAAGGCATCCAATATTGTTTTTCAGGATAAACGATATGGATTCGTTGCCAATATGTCCATAAAGAACAGACAACTTGTTCTTCTTAAACCCACAACGTTCATGAATTTGAGTGGAAATGCGGTACGCTATTGGTTGAATCAAGAGAAAGTTGACCCTGAGAATCTTTTGATTATAGCTGACGACCTTGCTCTACCCCTCGGAAAAATCAGGTTAAAAGGACAAGGCAGCAACGGAGGTCATAACGGATTGGGAAATATCATTCAGGTTTTGAGTTCTCAAAAGTTTGCAAGACTAAGATTTGGAATAGGTAATGATTTCCCAATAGGAACTCAAATAAAATTTGTCCTAAACAAGTTCTCGGATGAAGAGCAGAAGATTCTTGACGAACGTATCGAAATAGCATGTGAAGCTATCAGGAACTTCTGTTTGGCAGGTATTGAAGACACTATGTGCAAATTCAACAATAAGTAATCGGAACATGGAAGCCAGAATAGATAAATGGCTTTGGGCAGTAAGGATATTCAAGACTCGTACCATTGCCGCTGAAGCATGCAAGAAAGGCAGAATATCCATAAACGGTATAGCTGCCAAACCTTCAAAGACAGTCAAAGAGGGAGATACGATACAGGTCAAGAAGTCTCCTGTCACCTACTCTTTCAAAGTAATCAAAGCTATTGAAAACAGAGTCGGAGCTAAGTTTGTCGCTGAAATGATGGAGAATGTAACCCCGGCGGACCAATATGTTCTACTTGAAATGAACAATATCGGCGGATTTGCTCAAAGAGCATCAGGACTCGGCAGACCGACAAAAAAAGACCGACGTGATATGATGGATTACATATCCGATAATCTTGAAGAAG
>CAYOGG010000130.1:0-4221 GCA_964403455.1 uncultured Bacteroidaceae bacterium
TAATTAAATTCATTTCTGCAATAGAATCTATTTTTCTTTACCAGTAATACTATACTTAATTTTCATTCTGTTTTCGAATGAACTCTCTTCGTCAGAAATAGAAGAAGCTTTCCATTGTAATTCTCGATTGAGGGATAAAATGTCTTCAGCATTCATGGATTTGATTTGGCTAATAGTGTAACCAGTAGGTGTTTTTTCTATAAACCGTTTTCTTAGTATAGTATCACCATAAATATATTCCCTCATTTCTACATATCAATAATACTTTCTGAATTATTCGTCTTCTCATTGACACGACCCGAATCATCCTCTATAATCAACACTAACAAAGGCGTTCTTCCACGGAAGAGCGCCTTTTATCATTATAAGGAGACCGATTATGATACATCAGATTTCCAAGGATATCTATCTTCATGTTCTGCAATCCCAAGAAACCAGAGTCTTTTTCCAACCCATTGTTAGTATTAGCAAATGCTGCTCTATTGGCCATGAATCTCTGCTTCGTGCATCCTATAAAGAGGAGTCAATTTCACCTGAACTTCTTTTTTCTTATTCTGCTAAAATTGATGAAGTTGCACGACTGGATTCATTATGTCAGAACCTTGCTCTTTCCGATTATCATAAGTCCGGTCAGGATACGCTTCTTTTTATTAACATGGAGACCTCATTATTAGAATATTACCTTGATCATGCCGATGAAATTGTTCTCCAGATTGATACTCTTCAAATTGAACGCAACAAAATTGTCATTGAAATAAACGAGAAACGTGCCACGAATGACGCTTTACTTTTAGAACTGGTAAATCTATATCGACATTATGGTTTTGTAATTGCTCTGGACGATGTTGGTGCAGGATACTCTAATTTAAATCGAATTGTACTTGCAAGGCCTGACATTATTAAAATTGACCGTTCAGTTATTTGTGAAGTTCAATTTAATTTTTATAAGCAAGAAGTAATTAAAGCAATTTCGGATCTCGGTCAAAAAATTGGTTCTATTACGATTGCAGAGGGCGTTGAAACAGAACAGGAAGTTGTTACTTGTGTCGAATGTGGTGTTGACTGGTTTCAAGGATATTTCTTCAGTCCGGCAATCCCCTCAGATGCAGTCAACACCCTCTCATTCAAGGAACAATGCTCCAGAATTCCGAGTTATATCAGAAAAAATTTATAAGCAAGATGCGCCAGTATACCAATATCATCGACATCCGAAAAAAAATATTTGAACAATTAGAATCCATTGCATTAACCTGTCAGGCTGATTGCCTATATGAATCCTTTACAGACTTACTTTGCTGTAATAGTGAGCTGGAATGCATTTATTTGATTAATGATCTAGGTATTCAGGTTACTGATACTCTTTTCCAGCCAGAATCCTATTTTCGTAACCGTACTATGTTTTCTCCTATGAAAAAAGGCGACAATCACGTGTCAAAATCATTTTTTAATTATGCCATCCATCACCCTGATAAAATATACATCAGCGATAAGTATATATCACTTGCTACCGGAAATTTTTGCCAAACGTTCTCACGAATGATTCGTCCACAAAATGCTTCTGCCTTTATTCTTTGTGCTGATTTTAAAATGTACTGACAAAGTGCTTTAATTCCTCAAATACCATAGGCTTTGCATAAAAGAATCCCTGTATCAGGTCACAATGACTCTTTTTCAGATATAGAACCTGATTTTCTGCTTCTACACCTTCTGCTACAACTTTCATATTCATATTATGACCCATCTGTATAATAGTATCTGTAATATTATCCATCTCTTCTGAGTTTGTGATGGAATCAATAAATAATTTATCTACCTTTAATGTCGTTATTGGAAAATCTTTAAGATATGCGAGCGACGAATATCCCGTTCCAAAATCATCAAGTGCGATTCCTATTGATTTTTCACGTAATTTTATTAAATGTTCTTTAATTTGTTCAGAGGACTCCATAAACACAGACTCTGTTACTTCCAGAATCAATTGTGCTGGATTGATTTTTGTTTCATTAATGATTTGAATTACTTTCTCTGCAAAGTCGTTTTGAAGCAACTGAATTACGGATACATTGACTGATATAAAATACTCTTTATTTGATTCTCTATTCAGATTTGCAATGTCTGTGCATGCTTTTCGAAGAATCCATTCTCCCAATGAAATAATAAATCCAGATTCCTCCGCTATTTTTATGAATTTTAATGGTGAAATCAACTCACCCTCAGAATTCCATCTTGCCAACGCTTCATATCCGCAGATCGATTCATGTTCTGGACAAATCTGGGGCTGATAAACTACAAAAAATTCATTATTTTCTAAAGCTGATGCAAATTTTCTTTCAATCCCGACTCTATCACGCATCATTTCTTCTAGTGAATCATCAAAGAAATAATATCCTTTTTTTCCTCTGCTTTTGATATAATACATCGCCATATCCGCATTTTTCAAGAGAATTTCCATTGATTTCCCATTGTCTGGCGACAACGCAATTCCAAGACTACCACTAATTAGAAGAGCATTATCTTCTATCTGATATGGCTGCTCAAAAACTGATAGTATTTTTAATGCAAACTCTTCAATTTCCTTTTTATCAGATATATTCTCATAAAAGAATACAAACTCATCTCCGCCAAGTCTTACCAGATGAATTCCATCTTTCATAATCCCGTTCATTTTATCACTAATTTCTTTTAATAAAGTATCACCAAGTGTATGCCCTAACGTATCATTCACATACTTAAAATTATCAAGATCCAAAAAGTATAGCGCACAGGGCATTTGATTTACTTTTAAAATAACATCAAGTACATGATACAAATAATGTCTATTGTATAGACCAGTAAGCGTATCATGTTGTGTTAATCGCAACAATTTATTGTTAGATACTTCCAGCAGTTCATGTGCTTCAATGATTTCATCATATTGCGCCCGCATCTCTTCATCCGATGCTGTGATTTCTTCATATAACTGTGTCAGTTCTTCATGATTCTCTTTTAACTTTCTTTGCATACTTCTGATTTTGTGAATGTAAAATAATAAGGAAATCGTAAAAGCAATTAAAACAATAAATACAATAAATGCAGCAATGATCTGCGTTCTATAGATCTCAAAAAAATTCGGAGGTTCATTTATCACCATACTTCCCTGCGGAAGTTCACTTTTGCTGATACCAAACTTCTGCATCACCGAATAATCAAACATCATTTGATTGGAATCTTCGTTTAGAATCGGAATTTCATCGGCATTTGTTCCGCTTAATATTAAAAGTGCAAGTCTGGCTGCTTCATTTCCCTGGATTGTGCCAAGAATCATATCTCCGCCAAGAATTCCATGCCCCATTCCAAAATGATAAAGATGATATACAGGAACTTTTGAAACCTTACTGATCTGTTCGCAGAATTTTTCCTGACTCAAGTATACCCATTTCCCATCAAGGACATAATTGGTCATTAATACAATCGAATTCTCATCCGCCGCCCATACCTTTTCTAAAATGCTCTCTGTTGCCAGATTATTCAACAAAACAACCTGAATATCCTTAGAAATCTGATTGGCGGCTTCTACGCACTCACTACCAATTGCTTTACCACTTTTGGTATTGTCATAAATTACATAAATTGTATTTAACTTCGGGTTAATCTGTTTTGCTGCAAGAATTGTGCCATAAGGATCCATAACCTGCATAATTCCTGTATAATTATCCTGACTGGCAACCAGTTCTTCATAACTCGTTACCCCAACACCACTAAATACAATTGGTGCGCTTTTAAATAAGTCATCTCGATATTTTAATGCAAACTGAAAAGCCGAATCATCTGTACAAATAACAACATCGATTTTCTTATCAGAATATTTATAATGAATTAAATCATAGAATCCTTTTTCGTTATGGTCTGTCGGAAATTTTTTCCAGTCCAGGTATTCCACATAAATTTCCAGCTCTTTCCCCGAAGCCTTCACTTCTTCCTGAATTCCCTCCATCTGTTCATCTGTCCATGCAAACCCCTGATGGTATGAGTTTAAAATAAGGACTGTATCCACATCCTGTTCTGCATGAACATGCACGGGTGCCCCTAAAAAAAATAGTACAAACATGAAAAAAAAGCAAAACTTAAATCTACCCATAAAGTTCCCCCGATATCATATATTTTTATTTTTAGAAATTATTAATATCACCTAAATTCCACGTGCATTTTTTATTAGCTTAAAAGAACACTATTTCAAGAAGA
>CAYOGG010000131.1:0-4144 GCA_964403455.1 uncultured Bacteroidaceae bacterium
CGTAAGTACCTTCTTTGAAAAGCTCACCTGCAACAGGCCAGCCGTTTACCCAAAGGAGAGGACGGATACCTAATGTACTTCTACCGCCTAAATCCATATCAGCTTCAAAGTGGCAAGACATTATCTCAACACCTTCTGAAATAATAACTCTACCGAAGTGGCCAGGACCTGTTACTCTGCCGCCGGCAGCAATAACCATCTTACCACCGCCCTTAAGCATATCTCTGCCTACATTATCGATGAATGGACCGGTAACCTGCTTGGAACGACCTACTATGATGTTATAAGTTGAGTTGACACCATCGCAACATGTTCCGTGTGTGCCCAACAGATAATAATAACCGTCGTGATAGATCATGGTTGAAGCTTCACAGTCGATAGCTACATCCACGGCTTCATTTCCTTCTACTCTTTTACCTGTTTTAGGATCAAGTTCAACAAGGCGGATATGACCGAAATATGTTCCGTATGTCAACCATAGTCTGCCGGTAGTAGGATCCAACAAGAGACCTGCATCGATTGCATCGCAGTCTTCGTCATTAAGAGAAGACGCTACTTCTACAGATTCGGAGTAGGTCTTGAAATCGTTAGTCCACATAGTGCGAACGGTACCTGCATGTCCACCACCAAGTCCACCACCTGTTGTGCTATAAGCCACTAAGTAACGGTCTCCGATTTTGATTGCATCAGGAGCAGCTCCGCCGCCGGGTCTGCTGGCTCCGCTGGTCCATGTCCAGCCGTCTTCTGACAATAAACCGCCACCACCGGTGCCGAATGTGTAGTATTTGCCGTCATATTCCATGATGGTCGATGGGTCATGAATGAAAGGTGCTCCGATTTGAGCAAAAGCTGATGTTGAAAGAAGGGCAGCTGCACCCAATAATATCATTTTTGATTTCATATCACTTCAATTTTTTATGTAACTATATATGTATGGATAACTTATTTATAACTGACAGTGATGCCTTTCAAAGGCTGTCCGTTCTCATCCAAGAAACGAAGACAGAAATCACTCATACCCGGTCCATTGATAACGGCACCTCTCACGATGTTTTTTCCCTGTTTCAGAGTAAGACGACCTGATACGCAATCGTCTGCAACCATACGTCTGTCTCCGGAAAGAATTACTGCTTCTTCGCCGTTAAGCCACCACATTGATGCAGAGTTTGAGCCTACTGCCATTCTTACGTTTTTCATCTCTGTAGGAGCGTTGATTACCGTAACAGCCCAGAAAATCACGCCGTACTTGTTAGGTGTAAGATTGGTTGCGAAACGGAATAACTTGATGTTAAATCTTGTGCTCTCTAAAGCATGCCATGTGAGTTTGACTTTCTCCATTTCGGGAGCTGCAGGTGCTGCAGGTGCTGCAGGTGCTCTTTGAGCTGCAGGTGCTGCAGGTGCTTGACCAGGCATACCACCACCAGGAAATCCACCCATGCCACCACGGCCTGTTGCAGGAGCTGCCTTTGGAACGGTAACAGTAACCTTGTCTCCGTCTTTCGGAAGTACGGTGAACTGATCCTTAAAGTATTCCTTGGCGAAAGCTTCTCTGATGTAGCTGTCTGTGAATACGGTATTGCTACGGTTGGGATTGCTGATAGGCTCAAGTAAAAGCCAGCGTCTGATGAAACCTTCGGCATCGGGTTTCATTTCACCTGCTGTAGCCGGAGTGAAATACTGATCAAGACTCGTGTTGGAGTTTGATTTAACTGCACCTGCAGGAACTTGTGCAGTGGCAGTGAAGCAATGTAAACTGAATAAAGCTACAATACTTGCTGCCGTCAATAATTTTTTGTTGACAATGTTCATAGCGAACTTTTTATTGATTAATTAAGTTTATTGTAAATAAATATCTAAATATCTATCGAATATGCGTTTGTTATCCTTTTATTTTTTTAGATGCGTTTCTCCAAAGAGCACTCATATCCTCCAAGGTTTTACCTTTTGTTTCAGGAACCATATTGAATACGAATATGGCTGATAGTATTGAGAATACGCCATAAATCAAATATGTGCCTCCTATGCTCCAATCACTTAACGACGGGAAGGTTGAAGATACTATATAATTTGAAATCCACTGTGCTGCTACAGCGATGGCTACCGCTTTACCACGTATGGTATTGGGAAATATTTCTGAAATTAATACCCAGCAGATCGGCCCCCATGACATCATGAATGAAGCGGTATAGATGATAATGAAAATCAATGCGGCAATGCCTATTATATTCTGGAAAGAGAGAATACTTAGTGCGATCATTCCTATTGCCATACCTATTGAACCTGTGATTAAAAGCTTTTTTCGTCCCCACTTATCGACAGTCAATATAGCGACAACGGTAAACAATATATTTACTATACCCATAACTACGGTTTGAATCATTGCGGCATCACCGGAAGATCCCATTTGTTGGAATATACGTGGAGCGTAGTAAAGAACGACATTTATTCCTACAGCCTGCTGGAAGAAAGATAGTAGAATACCCACAATTATGACAGTGATTCCGTAGGAAAATATTTTTTCCTTCTTCTCGGTCATGGTGTTTTTTATATCACTTAATATTTCCTGAGCTTTGATTGCTCCGTTTATTCTTGTGAGAACCTCCAAAGATCTTTTCGAATTGCCGCTCATTACAAGATAACGTGGTGTTTTGGGAACTAAAAGCAGCAATATTCCGAAAGTTCCGGCAGGGAATGCTTCGCTTACGAACATTCTGCGCCATCCCATATCTACCATTGCTGCTTGAACCAGTTCCGGAGTGTCTGCCAATCCGCTACGTATTAGGAAATTGATAAAATAAACTACCAATTGACCGAAGATAATCGCAAATTGGTTACAGGAAACAAGGGTTCCTCGGATGTTTGCAGGAGCTACTTCAGCTATGTACATTGGACATATTGCAGATGCCATTCCGACTCCGATACCGCCCAATACCCTATATAGGATAAATGCCCACATCAAACTTTTTGTGGCTTCGCCCGGTTTGAAGAACTCGAATCCGGGACGAAATAAGAACTCAGGCATGTAACTGCCTAATGCTGAAAGAAAAAATAAAACCGAAGCAAAGATTAAAGAGTTTCTACGACCGAGTTTAGTCGACATGAAACCTGAAATCAGTCCGCCGATTATACAACCGACTAAAGCTGAAGATACCACAGATCCGTGAATGGCTGTGGTATAATAATCCCCTAATCCGCTTTTGAAGAAATCTTGCAGAGCCTGTTCGGCGCCTGAAATGACTGCAGTATCATATCCGAATAGCAAACCTCCGATGACTGCAACGGCACAAATGCCGTATAGATAGGCTTTGCTGCCTTTCTCGGTGTAATTGTTCATTTGATTATTAATTGGTTAAATTGGCTTTGAAAAACTCGGTCGCAAATATATGTTATTCTAAAATAATCTGAAAACAAAACTCATTGAATTGTTGTCTTGTTACATTCTTTAACTATAGGTAGGCAGGTTGTAGATATGATGGTAGTGTAAATAATAATTACCAAATATGGGCTGAATTATTTGTGTTAATAATACGTTAATCCCGTTTTTATCAAGTGCGATTCGACTGCTTTTTTATTTTCGGATGTAACTACGAAAAAAAGAGGTATCTTCGCATTCAAAATTATTATTGAAATGGAATCAAACTCAAATGATCAGAAACAATTGCAGATAGAGCTCAAAGAGGAAGTGGCTCAGGGAATATATTCTAATCTGGCTATGATTACTCACTCTTCATCCGAGTTCATATTGGATTTTATCAGTATTATGCCGGGTATGGCGAAGGCTCAAGTAAAGTCCAGGGTTATAATGTCTCCGGAGCATGTTAAAAGACTTTTGATGGCTCTTCAGGATAATGTTTCCAAATATGAGAAAACTTTTGGAATTATTGAAGCCGGAGAGCAGAGGGTATATGCTCCGTCAATATCCGATTTTCACGGAGAGGCATAACAAGTAATCTTCATAAGAAAATAGTTTGAGTTTATTTTCCGGCATTTTTATGTCGGGATGCTTGCTTGTTAGATATCTAAATGAGAGCTTTTTTTGATTTTGGACAAAAAAACTCCCGGCCGGCTTTGTTGTATAAATAAAAGGCAGTATCTTTGCAGGCCAAAAATTCGATTTTTACTTTATAATATATAATTAATAACA
>CAYOGG010000132.1:0-4068 GCA_964403455.1 uncultured Bacteroidaceae bacterium
AATAGCTATGCTTTGCAGTCGTTTTGAATTCATCTTTTTAATTCACTCTAAAATTTGTCCAATTCGAATTGACGGCACAAATATACGTACTTTTTTTAATTTACAAATTCACAATGTCCTTTTTTTTTGTAAATGACAAAAAAGGACTTTTTCTCAACCGTTATCATTCAAAAGAATAACGACAAACCCAACATCATCGGATAGGTTTCAACAGGAGAACTATCTTCAAACAATTCTGCAAAAGAATAACGGAAAATAACTCCGATATTATCCACACCGGCTTGAGCCAGCAAATTAAGACCTATCGGATTAAGATTCAAATCTTTTGTAAGTTTATCCTTGCCTCCTCCTTCATATTTTACTTTTGAAACATCCCCGAATCTATATTCAAACTCCGGACCTACAGACAGGAATAGTCCTTCTTTATCCCTAGACTGAAATTCAAGACAGATAGGAACTCTCAGACTCCAATATCTTATATATCCCTGACTCACATCATCGGCATTGGGCATAAGAACAAGTGATCTATTACCACCAATATTCTGCCAATTCAAATACTGTCCATTCTTAATCCAATATCTGGAGCGCGATAGTCCGCAAGCAATTGTAAAACCCAAGGTGTTTTGTGGATTGATTGAACACTCTTCCTCTGCAAAATAGAAACCGAATTCCATACCCTTACCTTTTCTCTGAGGTAGTCCTGCAGTAGTACTGAAGGAATTTTCATCACAAAGCAAATTGACACCCATATAAAATGCTGGAAAATGTGCTTCAAACTCACCCGGCATCGGTTTATGAGGAACATTTAAAAATGTATTTCCCAAATCTGTAGAAAAGAATACATCAGGAGACTCTGCTTTCAGATCAACCGGCTTACACATTAAAGCCAAAGCCGCAACGGCAATAAGATGATATTTCATAAATCTATTTTTGTTTGATTATAACTAATGACGAGCAAAGATAGAAATTATTAAAGGAAACATATAAGAAAAATACCATAATCCCAAAAACCGAATGATTAGAAAAAAATATCTATTTCTTTTTCCAGTTTATATTATTGTGTTATCTTTGTGCGTGTGTTTTTCATGGTATTAGATTTTAATTAAGAACAGCGGAACTGTGAAGTCCCGCTGTTCTGCTTTTTTAATCGGCCATAATCGATTTTTAAATCTATACTTTCTATACATCATACTCACATTTTATCAATTCAATCCTAATATTTAAGTCAAAAAATAGTAATTTTGAGCCTTTCAAACAGACAAAACGGATAAAGCCAATATGATAAAGAAATTCCTCAAACAGGTTCTTAGAATTATCATCTCTCTTATTGTACTTAGTGTACTATTACCGTTAGCATATCGTTGGATTAATCCACCAATCACTTTAACAATGTTATCTCGCACCATAAAAGACGGTGAACCTATTAAAAAGCATTGGGTGCCAATAGAAGATATCTCACCATATATGGTACAGGCTGCTGTAGCTGCGGAAGATAATCTTTTTTTAGTACATAACGGATTTGATGTGGAAGCAATCAAAAGAGCCATCAATCACAACGAAAAGAGCAGACGTATTAGAGGTGGCAGCACAATATCGCAACAAACTGCAAAAAATGTCTTTCTTACACAGAGCCGTACATGGGTAAGAAAAGGATTGGAAGTTTACTTCACCTTTATAATAGAACAACTTTGGCCCAAAGAACGAATCATGGAAGTTTATCTGAATGTTATCGAAATGGGGCATGGTATTTATGGAGCGGAAGCTGCTTCACAAGTTTATTTTCATAAATCAGCAAAGAATCTGACCATGAGACAGGCTGCACTAATCACTGCCATCTACCCGAATCCAAGAAAAAGGAATCCAGCCAACCCATCCGGCTATGTAAGCAGTAGGGCAACAAGAATTGAGGGCCTTATGTATAAAGTGGGTCCGGTTAACTTTGATAAGGAAAAAGAGTTGAAGGAAAAGTATAAACTCCAGAAACAGAAAATCAGACAACAAGAGAAAAAGAGAAAGTCACGTACCACAAAATAGAATTTTCATTATCTTTAAACCAAAAAGATACCTATAAATATAATTATGATATTCTACTTTTCGGGGTGTGGCAATAGTCGTTTCGTTGCCGAGACCATAGCAGACAAGTTAAATGAAACTCTTCTTTTCATTCCGGAAGAAACTCATAAAGAAACTGCCTATCAACTGAAGCAGGATGAATCATTGGGATTTGTCTTTCCCGTGTATGCTTGGGCTCCGCCAAAATTCATATCAAAGTTTATAAGCGGATTGAAATTCATCGGTAAACCCTCATATACATATATTGTTTGTACCTACGGTGATGAATGCGGCAAGACTCGGGAGATCCTTTCAGATACACTGAAAAAAGCAGGATTAACAATGGATGCATTCTTTGGCGTACAGATGCCCGAGACATATATAAACCTGCCGGGATTCAAACTCGATACCGTTGAAAATGAAAAAAAGAAGATAGAAGCTGCAAAAAAGATTTTACCTGATATATGTAACCGAATAGGAACTCGTGAAAAAGATGTCAATGAAATGACCGTTGGGCCTCTGCCCGTCCTCAAGAGTTATCTTATTAAACCTTTATTCTATGCTACACTAATATCTGACAGGCCTTTCAGAGTAGAAGAAACATGTACCGGCTGTGGAATCTGCGTAAAATCTTGTTCGTTTCACAATATAGAGTTAGTAAACGAACGTCCTCAATGGAAACATCACTGCATAGGTTGTATGAGTTGCTATCACCACTGCCCTGTCAATGCCATAAATTTCGGCAATGCCACGGTAGGCAAAGGTCAATACTATTTCGGACGCAATAAAAAACAATACTGAAAACTGAGTATCAAAAATTCTTCAGCTTCACTTAAAATCTAATTCGTAATATTTTCGTAACAATTATGTAACTATTTCATTACATTTACAATCTACTTTTGTCATTCGAAAAAAAAAATATACAATGGAAACGATTTATTTTGGACTCATAGCATTCTTGTTTCTGCTTGCAATATTCGATTTGACTGTTGGTGTAAGTAACGATGCAGTAAATTTTCTAAATTCTGCAATAGGTGCCAAAGTAGCCAAATTCCGTACAATCCTCATTATTTCCGCTATAGGTATATTCGTTGGAGCTACCATGAGTAACGGCATGATGGATATAGCCCGTCATGGCATACTTCAGCCACAAATGTTCGGATTTAACGAACTGATGTGCATATTCCTTGCTGTAATGGTAACCGACGTTGTACTGCTTGACATTTTCAATACACTTGGCATGCCTACCTCTACCACCGTTTCATTGGTATTTGAATTATTAGGCGGAACATTTATATTGGCCGTACTGAAAATTGCGGCTGACAATACGGGAACAGTGGGCTTGGGAGACCTTATTAATGCAGAAAAAGCCCTTTCGGTAATTATAAGCATCTTTCTTTCTGTGGCAATAGCCTTCATATTCGGAACTCTGGTTCAGTGGATTTCAAGAATCATTTTTACTTTCAACTACGTAAAACATCAGAAATATACCATAGCACTTTTCGGAGGAATTGCCACCACAGCAATAGCCTACTTCATACTTATCAAAGGATTGAAAAATTCACCGTTCATGAATGCCGACATTCAATCATGGATTTATGCTCATAACGGGATATTGACTATATATATGTTTATCGGCTCAACTATACTCATGCAGATACTTCACTTGTGTAAGATTAACATATTGAAGATAATTGTGCTGATGGGAACATTTGCTTTAGCCATGGCCTTCGCCGGCAATGATTTGGTCAATTTTATTGGCGTTCCTTTGGCCGGACTCTCTGCATTTCAAGATTGGCATGCCAATGGAGCCGGAGATCCGGGTTTTCTCATGGGATCTCTTAATGAAAGTGCTAGAACTCCAATATTATTCCTGGTAGCTGCCGGTATTATCATGATCATATCCCTTATGACCAGTAAAAAAGCTCAAAATGTGGTCAAAACATCCGTTGATCTGGCCAGGCAGGATGAAGGTGATGAAATGTTCGGCTCATCAACTATGGCACGTTATATTGT
>CAYOGG010000133.1:0-4015 GCA_964403455.1 uncultured Bacteroidaceae bacterium
ATGCGATTAAACATTATTCTATTACACTTTTATTGCCATCCCATAAACACTATTCCGCAAAAAAGATCCGAAAGAATCTGTCGAGTCAAAAGAGGCCTGCCTTTCAACGGATATCGGCTCTCCTATCCCAATGCGTACTTGTTTGCCGTTTTTATTAAAAACCTCTGCGGGTAATCTCATCAATCTGATTTTCCAGCTAATAAGCCCAAGAGAATAAAAAAACATGGAATTGCCATCAAAGAATCTTACCGGCACTATAGGTACTTGAGCTCTATGAATCAACCTTATAGCTTCTGTCTGCCATTTTCTATCCCTCACATAGCCGTCCTTAAAGCTAAAATCCGAGACTGCACCCGAAGGAAACATTCCTATAGGGTGGCCCCCTTTGATATGTGAAATCACATGACGAATTCCCTCAATACTCTCAAATGCAACTGTACGTTTTTCTTCTCCATTGGGAATTACCGTAATAAAATTCTGATTCAGACGTTCTACAATACTCAAAAATTTATTTACTATCAATTTATAATCGGATCTTATATGGCCGAAAAGGTCTGCCAATATCACGCCGTCAATACCTCCATAAGGATGATTGCTTATAGTTATAAATGGTCCTTCCGGCAATTTTTCCAAATTTTCTTTTCCTAAGATCGAATAATCAACACCAATGTCTTTCAAAACATGAGAAGCAAAATCCGGGCCTGAATAAGCTTCATTCCTTCGGTAAAGTTTATTTACATCATCCACTGAAAGAGCATGCATTAGAAAACGAGCAAAAGAATTTCCTAAACGGCCTTGAAGAGCAGGTATAAATTTCTCTATTTCATTAAGGGAAAGTAATTCCATAATTATCTGTTTATTTCGGATCAATCTTATTGTAATAGACTGTATCACGCATTATAGTAACGATATATATAATCAATAACAACAGCAAGATACCCATACCGGCAAAATCGAAAATCCCGAATCGGAGATTCTGTTTAAGAAACATCAAATCACATGAAAAATCACGTAACGGCCTTATTAAAGCAAACAAAGTATTAATCGTAATAATTATCAGACGAAACTCCGTAGGTCCCATTCTTGCGTAAGTAAGTTTGAATTCACCCCTAAGATGTGCATTAATACTTACATTCAATGATATCATCAGATAAACTATAAACAGCAACAAAGCTATATTCATATCCAAAAGAGATGAGATGCCTACACCGAAAAACATGATGAACTCATTCACAACATCCATCGTATGATCCAAATAATAACCATACACCGGACGCTGTTTATTCCGTACTCTGGCCAATGTTCCGTCTAAAGAGTCACCATACCAGTTGACAATAAATCCGAAGGAGGATAACCACAAAAAATTAAAATTGAAATCATAAAGAATATAACCCGCAGCAATAATTAAAGCTCCGGCAAAGCCTATTAATGTCATTATATCCGATGTCATCCATACCGGTTGCTTTTTTGCCAACCATATCAACGCTTTTTTTTCCGCTTCATTTAACACGGATGTCTGGATTCTTACCGCTTGTTTATTTTCCATAATATGTATAATTGATACCTGATAATGTAATTTACAGCGAGAAACAAGCATATCGGTATTATTTATTAAACTACTCATCTTCGCGTGTCAAAAATAACAACAAAAACAGTTTAAAGCAATTCATTATGACATATTTGACAGAAACAGCGACTTTTTGAAAATAAAACAAGCAATAAAAATGTTTCCCGCGCGTTTATAAGGAGTATATAATAATTTTGACTGTTCCATTTATATTCCTTTTCGCGATTTTAGAAGCTGTTTTGAATCGTAGAAATTTAAAACAGTTTATTAGAACAGTTTCGGATATATCAAATTTTATCACATAATTATGATTGAATTTATTCAAGGAAAAATAGACGAACTGCAACCCACTCAAGCAGTAATTGAGACAGCCGGAGGTGTGGGTTATGTATTAAACATATCTCTATGCACCTACTCTGCCATTCAAGGAAAGTCTCAAATACGTCTTTATGTACACGAAGCCATACGTGAGGATGCATATATACTGTACGGATTCAGCGAAAAGAGAGAAAGAGACCTTTTCCAGATGTTGATTTCAGTTCCGGGCATAGGAGGCAGTTCCGCCCGAATGATACAATCGGCCTTTTCTCCAAATGAGCTTATTGAAATCATCAGTACAGGGAACGATACGCAATTGAAGAAGGTAAAAGGGATAGGCTCAAAGACCGCCCAACGCATAATAGTAGATCTTCACGACAAGATTGGACTTGGCGGAGACTCCGATCAGACAGTCAATCTAATTGCAGATAAAACTACCAATAAAGTCGTTGAAGAAGCTGTAGCAGCACTTACAATGTTAGGGTTTCAACAGGCCGCTTCACAAAAGACCGTACAATCCATAGTAAAGGATAATCCTGATATAACCGTCGAGGCCGTAATAAAAGAGGCCCTGAAACATATCTGAAATAACTAGAAAATCCAGATGCGTCTTTACAAACTGTTATCCATAGTAGCGATACTTATCGGCTCCTGCTTATACGGGAGCCGCAGTTCGCTTAACGCCCAGACAGTAAAAGAAAGCAAGACGGATACACTTAGAGTAGCTCGTTTCAAAGTCAGCAAAACTACGCCGGAGAATAGCAAGGACCTCTCTTCAGGCTTTTCCGCCGACCTCAAATCTCCTGAAAACCTTATTGAAGCCACAGAATACGATGATAAGGACAACGCCTACAAGGTTGGTGTAAAATTAGGTGAAGATTATCTGAATGTGCCAATACTCATGTCTCCTGATGAGTATAACCGTTGGAACATGAATCGTTCAATGCAGTCGTACTTCAAAAGCAGAAATCAAGAGGCCTTTCAAAATGCCGGCAAAGACAAGTTCGACTTTACAGACATGAAATTCGATTTGGGACCTGCAGAGAAAATCTTCGGGCCCGGTGGTGTGCAGATAAAAACAAAAGGTTCGGCAGCAATAAAATTGGGAGCAAACCGGAATGTAGTAAACAACCCTTCTCTTGCAATTCAGAACAGAAAAACCTTCGGATTTGACTTTGATGAACAGATTAATCTGAATATCAACGCCAGTGTAGGTGATAAAATCAACATGGACATGAATTACAATACCGAAGCGACTTTTGATTTTGATACAAAGAAGATAAAATTACGCTATGAAGGTAAAGAAGATGAGATAATCAAACTATTTGAAGCCGGAAATGTAAGTTTTCCCACTAACTCATCGCTTATTCAAGGTGCCACATCTCTCTTTGGAATACGTACAGATCTGCAATTCGGTAAGCTAAAACTACAAACCGTCATATCTCAGAAAAACTCTTCTTCTACCACTGTCAGCTCGCGTGGAGGAGAACAGGTGACTGATTTTGAGATAGATGCCAGCAGCTACGATGAGAACCGTCATTTCTTTCTGGCACACTATTTTCGTGATAATTACGACCGAAATATGGCAATGTTGCCAAGTGTTACCTCAGGTATCAAGATAACACGCGTCGAATTATGGGTGACAAATAAACGAAGCAGTTACGACAGCCCGCGAAACATAATAGCTTTTACCGATTTGGGTGAGACAAACCATATCAGTAACAACAGATGGTCCGTATCAGGTGGCCCTGAACCGGAAAACAATGCCAATACACTCTATTCCGATATATCCAACAACTATCCTGATGCGCGCAACATTGACCGTGTTGCTACCACATTAGGAACGTTTCTATCAGGTAGCAATGATTATGAAAAAATCTCCAATGCCCGAAAATTAACATCCTCAGAATATACCATAAACAGTACATTAGGCTATATCTCACTGAAGACGGCTCTCACCTCAGATGAAGTTCTGGCAATTGCTTTTGAATATACTTACAATGGCAGGACATATCAGGTAGGAGAATTTTCCTCTGACATAACAGACTCAGGCAAAGCGCTATACGTTAAGCTACTTAAATCAAATTCAAACACTCCGGGAACAGGAACATGGGATTTGATGATGAAAAA
>CAYOGG010000134.1:0-3825 GCA_964403455.1 uncultured Bacteroidaceae bacterium
TCTTAAAAGAATTATAAAAAGAATTAATGACGATAATACACCTTTAACAAAGGACGAGAATCGACTTTTGTGCTGTTTCCAGAAACAAAAAGTGGAATATTAGGGAACCGACGAGAAGATTCAGAAAGATTACGTAGTAACATTCCATAATTAGAAGATGGTGTTTCAACCCATTCCTTTACAAGATCTGTTACATTAAAAGCAACTTCTTCCATAGAATGATTTGGAATAACAACAGACGAATATACCTTTGAAGAAGCATCTGTATCATTTAATCCTAAACCTACATCATTCCATTCAACTCCATAAGCACGTTCAATAGCAGTCACTCCATTAATTGATTCAGTGTTATAATTTTCACCAAGTTCACTACATCCTGAAGAAGTGCCAGTACCTTCATTCCAAGAAGAAAGGATTTTATGAATCACAAATGTTTCATCTGTAGATTCGCGTTTATCCTTCCAAGAATCAATGTTCAAAATAAAAATAGCAGAATCTATAATAGCATTTTCAACTATAGAATCTGGAAGAATAAATTCATATAAAGAACGCATTAGGGTTGCATTATCATAAGCAGCTGAAGTTACACATACTAACGCCCCCATATTTGATGAGCTTTGCGATGTTGCATAAAAAGTATCATCTCCAGATAAACCAAAATTAATTTGAGCATCTTTCACATTGCCAATATAAAGAGAATCGGCTTTTAATACTTTTACTTCATAACGAATTTTATTAGAAATACGAATCTGATCAAAAGCACCTGATGTACTCATGCTTTCATACTGTGATAAAGCTTCCATGCAACAACTTGACTTTTCACCAATCACTATACGGTTAGAATTTTCAGAGAAACGTGTAGAAGGAACATACCCATATGAATGAGGAATCGAAGCTATTATTTTCCCGTTGACAGCTAGGCTAAGTGAATCATTACCCCATTGACCAGCAATTAAATTCCAACCAGAATCTAAATCCAACAAACCTTTTACGAAGTAATGAATATCTGCATGATTCTTTTGGAAGATTAACTCTTCATCTTTTACAAAAAAATGAACTCTGGACTCGTCATTTCCAAGAAGTGTTTTTGGTGCTCCATCAAAGAAATTTTCACTTGGCTTAAACCAAAATTCAACTGTACCTACAGGCATAGAATCTTTTAACAATATGTTAAGGGAAGTGCTTTCTCCTTCTGAAAGAAGAAGTCCATTTCCACAAACTCCTGGAACTAAAATTCCCTCAACAGGAGTTCCTTCCAATTCTTGCATATACAAAGTAGATTCATCTACAACTAAAGCGGGAGCAGAACAATAAAGATTATCAATAAAATTCGTATCATTAATTATAGAATCCAGTACTAATGTATCTTTTTTTAAGGAATCATTTTCTAAGGAATCTGTAGATGTAGTGTCTTTAGTCAAAGTATCCAATAGTAAGGTATCATTAGCTAAACTATCTAAAGATTTTTGATCTCTGACTTGATTACTCTTAGCAAATAAAGATTCTGAATCTGATGCTTGAACTGTTTTTTCTTGATCACAGCCAAATAAAAATAATGCTGAGAAAACAAAAACAGGGCCTAAAATTTTTAATGACATTGCGCCTCCATAATTCTTTTTGATAATGACCAATGTAATTTTTTTTTTGTGTTAAAGCAAGTCTTTTTTGTTTTTTCATCCATTTCAATAATAAAAAAATCGTAATAGACCGTTAATGCTGGTTGACAATATGAAACTAAACACATTTAAGTGACCACATTAGATAAACATTCGTAACGTTGCATAAAATTAGCTAACAAGAGAAAAGCCAAAATTAATTAAAGCGTCTTTTACCTTACAAATAGAAATAGGTTCTGTCTTTAATATTCAATAACGAACTTTATTAGAAACACGAACCTGATCAAATGCACCTGAAGTACTCAGACTTTCATACTGTAATAAGGCTTCCATGCAACAACTCGATTTTATACCAATCAGAATGCGATTAGAATCATCAGTAAAACGTGTTGATGGAACATATCCAAAAGAATGAGGAATCGAAGCTATTACCTTTCCATTAACAGCCAAACTAAGTGAATCATTACCCCATTGCCCTGCAATTAAATTCCAACCAGAATCTAAATCCAACAACCCTTTTACAAAATAATGAACACCAGTATGATTTTTTTGGAAGATTAATTCATCATTTTTTACAAAGAAATGAATTCTTGAGCCATCATTTCCGAGGAGAGTTCTAGGAGCTCCATCAAAAAAATCTTCCCCTGGCTTAAACCAAAATTCAACTGTACCTACAGGTATAGAATCGTTTAACACTATATCAAGAGAAGCACTTTGACCTTCTGAAAGAGAAAGTCCTTTCCCTGAAACACCAGGAACTAAAACGCCTTCTACCGGAACTTCGTCCAATTCAGCCATATATAAAGTGGCTTGATCAAAAACTAAAGCACGCGAGGATTCTGAATCTGACCCTAGCATACCACAGCCAAATAAAAACAAAGCTTCAATAGCAAAAACAGGGGCTAAAATTTTTAACGACATTGTACCTCCATAAACCTTTTTAAAATTTAGAAATATAACTTTTTTTTGTTGACGCAAGTCTATTTAAGTTTATTCATCCTTTTTATAGCTATTTGGATTCTTTGGTTATAAAAATTAATACTATTATTGTTAAAAAAGGACATTTCGAAAAATGAAATTAGCTATTGATGCCCGAATGATTAATAAATCTGGAATAGGAACTTGCATACGTCAATGGCTTCAATATATTCATTATGATATCATCTTAGGAAATAAAGAAGAATTAGAAAAATTTGATTCAAACTTAAAGCATATTATTCCTTTCAATACAGGAATCTATGGCTATAAAGAGCAAATTTCTTTTCCTTACAGAAAATTGAGCCTCGCTAAACCTGATATTTTACACATCCCTCACTGTAATATTCCTTTACTCTATCGCGGTAAATTAATTGTAACCGTACACGATTTAACACATCTAATTTACCCTGAGTTTCTTCCTATTAAACTAGCTAAATTTTATTTTAAGTTTATATTCTGGTTTATTTGTAAACGAGCTGACCGTATTATTACCGTTTCTCAAAACACAAAAAATGACCTTCTTCGTTTTTTTAATGTTTCCAGTAATAAAATTTCAGTCGTTCCTTTAGGAGTTAGTGAAGAATTTAAGGAAAAGCCTAAAGAAGAAATTTCCTATTTATACGATAAGTTTTCAATTCCTCATGATAAAAAAATTCTTTTATATGTTGGTAATTTATTACCTCATAAGAATTTATCCCGATTACTAGAAGCCTTTTCTAAAATGAAAGGAAAAGAAGATTGTCGTTTAGTCCTTGTTGGTAAAGCTTTTGATGGACGATCCAAAAGCACAGATGAATCCAATTTAGGAATCGATCAACTCACAATCCATACAGGAATTGTGGATCAAGAAGATCTAGTTAATTTATACAATTTAGCCGATTTATTCGTTTTACCATCTCTTTACGAGGGTTTTGGCCTTCCTGTTTTAGAAGCTCTTGCTTGTGGAACCCCAGTAGCATGTTCCAAAACATCGTCTTTGCCTGAAGTCGGTGGAAGTGTGGTTAATTACTTTGACCCTATTTCCATTGATGATATGGCAACGGTATTATTTGAAAGCCTTAATAAAGAGACTTCTTCAAAAGAAAGCATTAGAGACTGGATTCAGCAATTCTCTTGGGAAAAGACCAGTAAACAGATTCTTAATATTGCCCAAGAAGTTTTTAATGAACCTTAAGAAACTAAATTTACCTCATGACCCCTTATAAAAAAATATTTTCCACTGTTTTCAAAG
>CAYOGG010000135.1:0-3765 GCA_964403455.1 uncultured Bacteroidaceae bacterium
CGTCATTATACATTTTTTGATGCGTTTTTTTAAGCAGCTCTGTCATAATACCTTTCCCGCGATATCCCTCCAATGTACATGCGGCAGATAAATAGCCCACGTCAAACATATTATCCCAGATATCAATGGAATAATCCAATATTTGCATGGCAGAAACTATTCTGCCGTCTCGGCTTTCAGTCACGGTGTTTTCAAATGAATAACGATGTGAGAAATAGAATTTCACAAAAGCACTATCATCATCGAATGAAAGTTGATATAGTCTTTTCACCTCCCAGCAATGAGAATCGCAACATATAGGTATAGCTGTCAATTTTTCCAATATTATCTTTGGCTGATAAGACAGTTTCGCTTTACGCAGCCCCTCAACACCCAAATCTTCTTCCCTATTGATATAAATGAATTTTTCCGGCAAATGGCTGCTAAACTCCTTATTAATCATAGCATAGGAGCCTTCAAAATCAGGATTGGCCTTTTCTACACACACATCAAATGTAACATCATTGATCATTGACCCGAATGTGAAAGCAACAATTTCATCTCCTACATACAGTGCTCCTCCTATGATATCCAATTCCTTCAGATGATTCAGGACATACTGTACCATCTTTCTCTCGTTCTCTATTGTTTGACGCTCTTTGCCGGATTTGGCCTCTAACCAACGATTCTCCATTTTCAAACAATCGGGCACGATATCATCAGTAAGATTCACATAACGATAATCCGGATATTGAGCTGCAAACCTATTTGCGTGATTACGCTTTGGCTGCAGTTTTTTTCCTTTCAGTTCCGACAAATCCGAACGTAAGTAGATATAATCAGACACATCACGGTCCGACAATAGTCGGAAGTAACCGGACATATTATTTTCCAGAATCTTCGCATCCTTCTTTAATACTCCGAACAGCATTAAAGGTTTTCCTAATGATTCCGCATCCGCATAAAGCATTTTCAACGCGTTATTATAATCACCCGCACCTATGGGAGGCATATAGACTAAATGACCATTCACATAGAATCTGACAAACAATATGCCATTGCTGAATGCGACTTCGGTATTGTAAACAAAGCTCCAACCCACCATGTTTGCGAAACCGAGATCACAATTCAAGGGTACTCCTTGCGGTACGCAACTTCTTACCAGACTTAAGTCTTCAGGTAATATCGGCCTAAAATCAATCATAAAAAATAAATTTGTTTCAAAGATAATGCAAGCCGAAGACAGAGAAAAAGAGTTTACTCATTTTCTTTGTTAAGGCGAAGCTTATCTTAGATTTTATCAAAGTAATGCAAGCCGAAGACAGAGAAAAAGAGTTTACTCATTTTCTTTGTTAAGGCGAAGCTTATCTTAGATTTTATCAAAGTAATTATTCTCTTTTATCTACGATTCAATTATAAGGTTATCGTCAATGTTACAATTCATAAATAAAAAGAGTACTTTTGTGCCGCAAAAAGAATTTTAATTACAGTTGTATGGATTTGATAAACGAAATTATTGCGCGTGCCAAAGCAAATAAGCAGCGCATTGTACTTCCTGAAGGTACGGAAGAACGTACTCTGAAGGCAGCCGATAAGGTTCTCGCAGACGGTGTAGCGGATCTCACCATCATCGGAGATCCGATTGAGATAAGTTCTCTTTCAGCCAAATGGGGACTGACAAATATTGACAAGGCAACTATCATAGACCCCGCCAATAATCCCAACAAAGATAAGTACGCGAACTTGCTTTTCGAGCTTAGAAAGTCAAAAGGAATGACCATCGAAGAAGCTCGGAAGATGGTTCTGGATCCTCTTTATTTAGGCTGTCTCATTATTAAGTCAGGTGAAGCAGACGGTGAGTTGGCCGGAGCGAACAATACTACGGGAAATGTTCTGAGACCGGCTTTGCAGATTATCAAGACAGCTCCGGGTATAACCTGTATTTCAGGAGCATTCATAATGCTTACCAAGACTCCTCAATACGGTGAAAACGGAACCTTGATATTCGCCGATTGTGCCGTAACACCGGTTCCCGATTCCGCTCAATTAGCCCAGATAGCTATAAGTTCCGCACTCACCGCAACTTCCATTGCCGGATTTGCAGAGCCGCGTGTAGCACTGTTGAGCTTCTCTACTAAGGGTTCAGCCAAACATGAAGTGATTGATAAAGTGACAACAGCTCTGTCAATTGTAAAAGAGATGGAACCGTCACTGAAAATCGACGGTGAGCTACAATCCGATGCAGCCATCGTTCCTGCGGTAGCAGACAAAAAGGCTCCAGGTTCCGAGGTTGCCGGCAAAGCAAATATATTGGTATTCCCTAATCTGGAAGTTGGAAATATAGCTTATAAATTGGTTCAAAGATTGGGAAATGCCGAAGCTATCGGACCAATCCTGCAAGGTATTGCAAATCCTGTAAATGACTTGTCACGCGGATGTTCAGTTGAGGATGTATATAAAATGATTGCTGTTACAGCAAATCAAGCTATTGCAATTAAAATGAACCAATTAACGAAATGAAGATTCTTGTATTAAACTGCGGCAGCTCATCGATAAAATATAAGCTGTTCGATATGGATTCCGCCAGTGTAATAGCACAAGGTGGAATAGAGAAGATTGGCCCGATGAAATCTTTCCTGAAAATGGTTTCTCCAAACGGTGAGAAAAAGGTTATTTATAAAGATATTAGCGACCATACCCAAGGCGTAAGATTTATTTTACAGATATTGGTTGACGGAGAGTATGGCGTTTTGAAGTCTCTTGAGGAGTTGGATGCAGTCGGGCACCGTATGGTTCACGGAGGCGAACTCTTCAACAAGAGCGTTCTACTCACGGAAGAGATTTTATCTGCTTTTGCAGCTTGTAATGATCTGGCCCCACTACATAACCCTGCAAATCTAAAGGGTGTAAATGCGGTCAAGGAACTGCTTCCGGATGTTCCTCAAGTAGGTGTATTCGATACGGCATTCCACCAAACAATGCCTGACTACGCTTATCTCTATGCCATTCCCTATGAGTTATATGAGAAATATGCTATACGACGTTACGGTTTTCACGGTACATCACACAGATATGTATCCGGTGAAATATTGAAATATCTCAACATAAAGGCCGAAGGCAGTAAGATCATTACATGTCACATTGGCAATGGAGGTTCCATAACCGCAGTAAAAGACGGTAAGAGTTTAGATACTACCATGGGACTTACCCCTCTCGAAGGCATTATGATGGGAACACGTAGCGGTGATATAGATGCCGGTGCTGTCACATCTCTAATGGAAAAAGAAGGATTGAATACAACAGGTGTAATGAATCTGCTTAATATGAAATCCGGATTACTCGGCATATCAGGTGTTTCTTCAGATATGAGGGAAGTATCCGCTGCTGTAGATGCCGGTAACTCTCGTGCCGCACTCGCAAAAAAGATGTATGCTTATAAGATTAAGAAATATATCGGTGCATTTGCAGCAGCAATGGGTGGAGTAGATGTCATCGTATTTACGGGAGGCGTAGGAGAAAACCGCCAGGAGATACGTGAGGCTGTTTGTGAAAATATGGAATTCCTCGGAATAAAAATCGATAAAGAGGTCAACTCAAAGATTATCTTCGGAGCTGACGGCATTATATCAACAGCCGACTCTAAAGTCAAGGTTGTGGTTTTGCCTACCGACGAAGAATTAATGATAGCTAAAGATACCTTAGAGATAGTCAATTCGCTATAGAACGGAAATAGATATATTAGAGAAACGTCCGAATGAGAAAATCATCCGGACGTTTCTATTTATA
>CAYOGG010000136.1:0-3720 GCA_964403455.1 uncultured Bacteroidaceae bacterium
ACAAGATGAAGTACGATGCCATTAAAAGAAAAACCGGCAGAAGAAAATGTGGTCAGGTTGACCATCATTCCGGGAAAAAGACCATTGAAGTAATTGGAGAGGAAGGTGGAGACAGTCCGAAGCAGGTCCAGAGGTATATCAAGATAACAGAACTGATACCGGAGCTTTTGGAAAAAGTAGATGATGGCAGCATGGGCTTTACACCGGCGGTGCAGATTTCCTATCTGAAAAAGAAGGAACAGGAAGAGATGCTGGAAGCTATGGATTTTGCCCAGTGTACACCATCTTTATCACAGGCAATCAGAATAAAAAAGCTGAGCGCAGAAGGAAAACTTACGGTAGAAGGAATGGAAGATATCTTAAGTGAGATTAAGCAGAAGGATATTGACCGGGTAGTTTTTAAGAATGAGCAGCTTCACAGATTTTTTCCAGCCAGCTACACATCGGAACAGATGAGGCGTGAGATATTGGAAATATTGAAATTGTGGATGAAAAATAATTGGGATAAATAGGAGGACAGATTATGTGTAGAGTAATTGCAGTATCAAACCAAAAAGGTGGAGTAGGTAAGACGGTATCATGTGTGAATTTAGGTATTGGCCTGGCACAGTCAGGAAAGAAGGTATTATTGATTGATGCGGATCCGCAGGGAAGCATGACGATCAGCCTTGGATATTCGGAGCCGGATGATATGGAGTATTCCCTGGCAAGCATGATGATGAATATTGTAAATGATGAACCGCTTAACATGGATAAAACGATTCTTCATCATAAGGAGGGTGTGGACCTTATTCCGGCGAACATCGAATTATCAGCGATTGAGGTATCTCTGGTAAATGTAATGAGCAGGGAACTGATTCTTAGAACAATGGTAGATCAGCTGAGACAATTTTATGATTTCATCATTATAGACTGCATGCCATCTCTGGGAATGATGACAATCAATGCGCTGGCATGTGCAGACTCTGTGTTGATACCAGTTCAGGCAGCATATCTTCCGGTCAAGGGTTTACAGCAGTTGATTAAAACAATCAGCAGAGTAAAGAAACAGCTGAACCCAAAGCTTAAGATAGAAGGAATCCTTCTGACTATGGTTGATAACCGTACCAATTATGCCAGGGATATTTCATTGATGGTTTATGATACTTATTCAGCGAATATTAAGGTATTTGCAACAGAAATACCGATGTCAGTCAGGGCATCAGAGGTAAGCGTGGAAGGAAGCAGTATATATTCCTATGATCCAAAGGGAAAAGCGGCATTTGCATACATGGCATTAACAAAAGAAGTATTGAAGGAGGCATAAGACATGGCAGGACGAGTAGCAGGAAAGATTAAATTACAGTCAGTAGATGAATTATTGGGAGTACCGGAGATTGCCGGTACCCAGGAGATAGAAATAGGAAGAATTCATTCGTTTCCAAATCATCCATTCAAGGTTTTGGATGATGACAAGATGGAAACGTTGGTAGACAGTATCAGGGAGAATGGTATCTTAAATCCGGTGATTGTGAGACCTGACCAGACCGGTGATTATGAAATGATATCTGGGCATCGAAGATTACATGCAGCTGGCATTGTGGGTTTAGTGAAGATACCAGCGATTGTAAAGGAAATGTCAGATGATGAAGCCATTATTAAAATGGTGGACGCTAATATTCAGAGAGAAGAGATTCTGCCAAGTGAAAGAGCATGGTCTTTGAAGATGAAAATGGATGCTATGAGGAGACAGGGTGCCAGACTTGATGTAGAAGGAACTTGTGGCACTGAGTGCGACAAGTTAGGTAAAAAGACAGCAGAGATAGTTGGAGATTCAGTTGGATTAAAGGCAAGACAAGTACAGAAATATATTCGGCTTACCGATTTAGTCCCTAATCTCATGGAATATGTTGACCAAAAGAAAATACCTATTACATTGGCTGTCGATATTTCCTATTTTGACAAACAGATACAACAATGGGTGTATGAGTACATAAAGGACAATGGATTTCTGAAACCGGTGCAGATAGCAGCTCTGAAGGAACAACCTAATCTGGCGAATACAACTCAGTATCATGTTATCTCTATATTAAATGGAGCTTTGCCACAGAAGTCTTCATCCGCAAAGGTATCATTGTCAGAGAAAAAACTGGATAAGTATTTTCCGCCACATTATTCCGCAAAGCAGAGAGAAGATGTAATCATTCAGCTTTTGGAACAATGGAGCAAGGAGCAGGCAGAGTAAATAGGAAAGAGTAATCCAGAAGTGTGAAAAGTGCACTTCTGGATTAAGGAAGGAGTATCGAATGGAAGACAGACTTACGCTTTCCTATTTCTATGGAAAGGAAGCGGACCAGTATTCATTTTATAAAATACCGAAGCTTCTGTTCACGGATGAGCATTTCAAGAACGTTTCTGTAGAAGCAAAGGTTCTGTACGGGCTGATGCTGGATAGAATGTCGTTATCTGTGAAAAACCAGTGGCTTGACGGAGAAGGCCGGGCTTATATTTACTATTCATTAGAGGACATCATGGATGCTTTGGGTTGCAGTAATAAGAAAGCAATTACCATTATGAAGGAATTAGATGCAGAAGCCGGTATTGGATTGATAGAAAAGAAAAGGCAGGGGCAGGGAAAACCGACCATGATCTATGTGAAGCAATTCGTAATCCGGGATGTTCAGGAATGTAAAAATTACACTTCTGAAGAAAAACTGACCATTCCAGAAGTGAAAAAATTACATGTCTTGGAGTGTAAAAATGACACTTCTAGAAGTGAAGAAATTACATGTCTAGAAGTGAAAAAAATACACACTAATAAGAATAATATAAATAATACTGAATTGAGTAATACTGAATCGAATCTTATCTTATCAGAGAATGATAGGATGGGATCCGAGGTAGAAGCATACACAGAATTAATCAAAGAGAATCTGGAATGGGATCTTTTTAGAGAATACTATCCATATGAACAGGAATTGCTTGATGGTATTTTTGATTTGATTCTTGAAACAGTTCTCTGCAAAAGTGAAAGTATTGTCATAGCCTCTAACAGATATCCGACAGCGGTTGTAAAGAGTAAGTTTCTGAAATTGAATAGTTCACATATCGAATATGTGATTGATTGCTTCAAGGCAAACACTACTAAGGTACATAATATCAAGAAATATCTGTTGGCAACATTGTTCAATGCTCCGACGACAATGAGCGGATATTATCAGGCAGAGGTAAACCATGATTTCCCGCAGTTTGCGGTGAAATCGAACTAATTTGAGTAAGTAAGAAAGTGGAGGAAAATGCCATGTATAGTGATTATGAAGAATCTTTTTATTATAATAAACCAAGTTCAGTAAGTTCCGGCATTGTTGGAGAAGCAGTCGGTCTTGGTTTGGGACTCGGTGTCGGTCTGATATCAACCATAATGTCAGGATTGCTTTTTCTGATAGCTAGAATTGATATTTTGAGTTCATCATTATTGGGCCTACTGTTTTTTCTGCTGACATACAGGTATGAATGGAATATGCCCGTATATATTACAGGAATTATTGCAATTTTTACGGTATCAATGATGTTACAGCACATTATCAAGGTATTTCGGGTCATTTATGGGCTGTTTACCTGTGTTGCAATATCTCTGCTTGTTTCTGCCTTTATTGGATGTAGTTCAGAAGCAAATATGTATAAGGGTATGGCAATCTGTTTTAGTGTAACTGCAGTATGGACTATTATTTCCTGGAAGTG
>CAYOGG010000137.1:0-3720 GCA_964403455.1 uncultured Bacteroidaceae bacterium
TGCGAGCTGCTGTGTTATGTTTTTCCAGTTCCGGCTGTAGTAGCGGGTCAAAGTGCCGGAGTATATGTCCATTCCCATAATTGTGGTGTTTTAGTTAATCTCTTTACCCTACGTTGTTAGCTTATTTTGTCCGATAGGAATAACGACCCAGGGCGTATTCTATCCAGTGGTCGCGGTCCATTTTGAATCGGTTCAGCATTGCATCGGTCGGTGAGATGCAGTTTTCGTCTTCAGCACATTCGAATTTGTATTCCAGTTCTTCTTTTGTGAGCGGGAATACCTGGAAGAAATTCACGGATTTGCCGGAGGATATCGGGAGTGTTACCATTTCATCGATGTCGGGTTGCGGTGCAAGCAGTATTGATGTGCTGTATGGGACATCATCGGCGAACGGCTCGTATTCTTCCTGCGACATTGTGTGTCCCCAGCCTATCCAGTCTCCGGAGTTGATTGGCATACGGGCGAAGTCTTTCAGCAGGCGGATTGGCCAGTAGTTGCGCTCGTCATTCAAATTTTCTTCCGACAGGTCCCAGTCCGCTGGGAGGTACATAAGCAGTTCAATCCGCTCGGCTATGTGGTTTTCATATCTGAAATTGTCCGGCACATCCATTCTGTGGGCACCGGCTCCCATGGTGCAGAGGGTATAGTAGTTGCGTTCATCTGTCGGAGGTATAATGGCGATGTCGAGATGAATGTCCGGAGATACGACTTCGTGCATTACAAAATCATATTCTCCGAATGTTTCTTCTATGAAATCGGAGACTTCATTCATTTCTCCCTCGGAGTAATATTCAGGCAGGGTGCGGTTTTCTCCCCGGGCATTTAAGGCTCTGCGCCACATTGTGAGGGCTGTCTCTTTCGCTTTTCCGCTGTCGTCAGTCCACATATAGAAGAAGCCGGATTCCGATTCTTTTTTCATTTCTATGGCAAGGAAACTTGGATAGAATGTGATGCTTTCCACTTCATCCCAAGGGGCGGACTGGATGCGGATATAGAATTCTCCTTCGTACAAGTCCATTATGTTCTGGGGGCCTTCGGATGTGAGGACGGGGAAGCAGTTGCCACTGCGGAGGCCGGAGTACAGTTTGTTGTTGGCCCAGAAGAAATAGCTGTAAACGACTATCAGTGTTATCAGCAGGGCCAAAGCTTTCCACGGATGGCCCATAACGAGCATTCCGATTATGCCTATGAGAACGATTATCAGGGCTGCTATACGGATTATTGAGGCGCCGCGAAGGACGATGGCTTTGAATGCGCACCAAAGAAAGGTAAGCCTGTTTTTGGCGGGCTGTAGGCGCAGGTCATCAGCGTGCTCTGCACTTGTCTCGGGGAGGTTTTTGATGGTGTAGTGTTCCATTGTTGTATGTTCGTTGTGGAGATACTTTGCAAATGTAGTGATTTTTGCGATTGCTTGGGGTAATTTGGTGATATAATGTTGGTTGTAGGATGAATGGGACGAGTCTGCGGGCTTTCGGGGAGGAAGGCTGGCAGACTCGTTGTAGCTTGCAGAAGAGGTCTTGGTTATTCCAATATGTAGTGGATTGTGGCGTCGAGGTCGTAGCGGAGGACGACTGCGGTGATGCCGGCTTCGGGGTATTTGGCCTGGTAGTGGGCGGTGAGGTCTCTGTAGAGGAGGACGCCGATGCTTTGGGATGCCGGGGATTTGCCTGCCGGTTTGTCGTAGAAGAATGCGATGTATTGCATTTCCGGGTTTTCGGTGTCATCTGTGATGAAGTCGAATTGCTGGCAGCCTCTTACCTGATGGCCGGGAGCGAGCAACTTGTAGGTGTCTGGCAGTTCTTCGGGGTTTATGTTTTTCCGGATCAGGACACCTTGCTGCTGGGTTTTCATATCGCTGTCGAGGATAAACCAGTAATCGGTCGGGAGTGACACGTAGAGGTCAAGGCCATCGAATTTGTAGGAGGCATCGGCTTGGATGTCTTTTTCTATGTCGGCTTTGTTGTCTGCCTGGATTGCGTAGGTGAAGTCGGGTTTTACCTTGCCGCAATAGTCTTTGAAGTACCATTCGGGTATGAAGTGCTGAGGGAGGTTCTCGGAGTTTTTCTGCTCTTTCGAGAGGATTTCGAGGAGGTCGTATTCAGTCCAGGCAGGTTCTCCCATTTCGTAGTCGAGGTAATCGGTCTTGCTGACGCGCAGGCGGTATTCGTTGCCTTCTTCGTAGTCGAATTTGGCTATTGCATCAAGTTGTTCCCATTCTTCGGAGTTCTCGGTCTTGACGGCATAGACATCAGTGAGGTAGGTATTGCCGCAGGAGGTTACCACTCCGGGGAGTTTGGTGGAGGCGACAGTGATTGTGAGTTCGCTGTAGCCGGTTATCCGGCGGCCGTGTTTGTCACCGTTGCAGGATGTGATGGCGGCGAGAGTGAGGCAGGCTGCTATCAGGAGAGGGATAATTGTTCTTGGTTTCATTGCCTTATTGTTTATGGATTATCTGGAACTCGCCGGTCATCGTGCCTTCGCTGAACTGTAGGGTGAATGTACCGCTATAGTTATCCTTTTCATCTGAGGTAATGCGGAATGTGCCTTTTTCTGCAAAGTCTGAGTCCAGTCTTTCGCTGGAAAATATCCTTGCGTATGGTATTTTGTTGTCCTCGCAATACTGCGCATATTCCCAAGCGGGAGGTTCTCCGTCAGCATATTCGATCTCCTTCCTTTCAAAGCTCAGTTCTTTGCCGAGGAGGTCTTCCAATGAATCAGGGAAAAGATAGATGTCCACATAATAGAGTGCATATTCGCGTCTTTCTTTGCTCAGTGCGGTGCTGAAAGTAGCCTTACAATCGTTATAATTGAAAGAAGGCGTCATTATGAATGCCGGGCTGATTGCAGCTATTAGCAGTTGCTGGTCAATGAAAGTTTGTCCGTTCAATTCCGCCGTGCATTTTGACTTGAAATAGGTTTCGCCGTCGTGTTTCTCGCAGGCGGTGAACATGCATATTGCGCAAGCGATTGTTGCGAACAATGAGGCTACAAATTTAATTCTATTTTTCATTTTATTTGGTTTTAGATATTAAACGCGCGATTCCTCGTAATCTTGCATCTATCGTATGCAAATTTGGCAACGCGTCAAATCGTATGCCGAGGTGTCATTTGCGCAAGTGGGCGGACCTTAATTCGTGCCGTCCACGGAGAAGCTCAGGGCGAAACTGCCTGCGGCGTAACCTCCGGTGAAGATGTAGGTCTTGCCGTCTTTTTTCTTTTTGTAGATGTCGGCGTATTCGGATTTCTCGAAGTCGGTTGAGGCGAATTTCTTGAGGTAGTTGTCGGCTACGGATTGGTCGCATTTGTAGTCGAAGAAGGCTACGCTTTCGAGGCCCATCGTGTTGTTGTGCACGACATTTTCGATTTCGCCGTCAAAGGCAGGGAATTCGCTGAGGAAGGAGTATTCCTTTACGAGTTCCGTCCAGGTCTTGTTGCCGAGAGGATGTTGGTCGTCTTTGTTGTCTTTGCCACAGCCTGCGAAGATGAACAGGGCTGAGAGGGCGCATAGGAGCGCGAGGGTGATTCGTTTCATAATGGTGCTGGATTTATTTAGTCAATGATTAAAATTTTCAATATCCCATTCTCGAAGTATCAACTTCCTTAATGTTTTTACGCTTATAATTGCCAAATTTGAAAATAATAGAGAGGTTGGCGGTTACCCAATCTTGGCAAACATTCATTGAGAAGTCTTGATTCCCATATTTTGACTGTGTCTTAAAA
>CAYOGG010000138.1:0-3715 GCA_964403455.1 uncultured Bacteroidaceae bacterium
TAAATTAAAGGACATTATAATACCCTCATCCTTAACTTTCATAGGTGAATGGGCTTTTATGCGCTGTAGTGATTTGGAAAGAATCATGATTCCTTCTTCGGTCAATTCCATAGGAGTAGGTGCTTTTTCCAATTGTATCAACCTGACGACTATTTATTCATACTCTGAAATCCCAATAGACTTAAGTTTGTTTGTATATTACAATATAGACAAAACAAATTGTAAACTATTTGTCCCAATCGGCTCCAGGGGCCTGTATGAAGAAGCAAAAGAGTGGAAGGACTTCCCAAATATTATAGAGTCGGATGATGCCCGGTCCGATGAAATGCTGTAGAATACATTGAGAATTATATTGTTTCAAACCAGCTTAGTCCTCTCCGGGCGACTTCGCTATAAGAAAGCTGTATGCTACAAAATGCAGTTAGAAATGCTTATTTTTTTGTTTTTATAAAAAATCTTTCTACAAATTTTGTTTATAGGATAACTAACTCTATTTTTGAGACCGTTTTATATAAAATAATGTTTAATGGTTAACTATCGGTTTCTTCGATATCTTTCCGGTCTGTACTGAACCTGCTGTCGACTACAGGCATGAATTTTCATTGATATAGATGATGGATTAACATAAAAAACTCATACGAAATAACAACTTAATGATTTATAGAAAATGAGACGATATTTATTAGTATTCGCATTGATTCTGTTAGGCACCCGATTACATGCAGGAGTACTTGATTCATTATCAATCGGATTGGGTGGCGGATACGATAGTTATAACACCTTAAGAGGAGAGATCTATTTGAAATCGGATCTTAAAATATTCAATAGGAAGGCAGAAATAAAGGCAGGTCTAAACAATCGCTCATACCAACTGGATTTTGATAATGTCAAAGATCTAAACGCACAATCATTGGGATTATTCGGTGATATTGTGATTTATCCGCTGAATAAAGGTCTGTTTACAGGCGTAAGATGGGAATTAATTAATTTCAATTGGCTTACCTCAGATTCTAAAACAAAAGTCGAAAACGAGAAAAACTATTCTCCGACATCACTTTATACCGGGACTTGCATGTTTTTTCAGCTTGGATATAAATTCCGACTTTCTGACCTGAGTTGTATCAAATTATATGTTCAACCCGGCTTTCAACAATTTCAGATATCAAACGGTTCTTTCTCATCCGGCAACTATGTTCAAGGAACCTCAGATGATGACTTGATTTTCGAAGACCATGTTGAATTTATCTATAACATCAATTTGAGTATTGAATTTAGGATAAGGTAAAAAGATTAGTAATAATTCCATTGGACTTGCAAACTTTTGGATTAATTTCTCACATTCTATTTGAATCTTCGATGAATCAAAAAAAATGCAGAAATCATCCGCTAAACAGAATGTTTTAATAACTTTACTTTTGCTAAGCATAGCGATAAAAGATTTGTAAATGTTATATTTTGATACTATAAAGTTACTTGCTTTATCGCTATTATGCAAATAATCAGCCAATTATAATTCGTCAAACTCGCGTTAAATAGCTGGTTTTCAGCAACCTTTTTTTGGCACCCATACAGTGAACACTTACATTTTAAACATATAAAAGTATGAAAAGGAGTTACTTGAATATTGCTGCAATAGGTACTTCTGTATTTATTCTGTTTGGTTTTACAGCCTGCAACAGCAGGAATACTGCAAAAAATGATGCAAATGCGGTTCGAAATGAGATGGTATATCCGCTTACGGTGGATAACCCGTATGTCATTCATAACAATACTATATATATAAGTTTCACGAAAATCGAATTGACTGATTCTGCAACTATATTGTCGGTACATGCCGACTTTATACCGCATTCCTGGATTTGTATTTCGGGTCACAGTACTCTGACGACAGATACCAAAGTCGTATTGCCGGTTTTGTCCGGCGACGGTATTCAGCTTGACAGTTTGTTTTATATGCCGGCGTCTGGTGAAGCCGATTTTAAATTGATTTTCGGTCCCATGCCGAAGGATGCCGGATATTTTGATTTCAGCGAAGGTGATTTTGAAGGTGCATTCAAACTGTTTGGTGTATATTTTACATCCGAAAAGCCGGTGTTAGAAGTCCCTGAGAAAGTCGATATGGTGAAATATGGAAGTGACAAGGCTTCCAAAAAAGCAATGAAAAAGTATTTGAAACAACATCCGGCACCTGAGAATACAGACAGCATCGTACTTATATTCAAAGATGCGCCGGAAAACAAGTCCGTAAATTTGATTTCAGGCGGTAGTGTTGCTACCTTACATTATGTAAGAAAAGGACCGGTTTTCTATATAGACAAGGATACGTTGTTACAGAATTTTACTCCTAAAACCGGTGATTCCGATACTTTGGTCATCCCGTCTCATGACGGAACGGCCGAACTGTTGTATCAGTACAGATTTTTAAGCGAAGAAAGATATTTGCTGCGCGGCGGGGATACGGTTACGTTCACTTATAACTGGTGTGGACACAGTTATGCCAACAGCTCTTTTGGGGAGGTACAGACTGCAATCTATAATTTGTTTACGGAATCGCCTGTTTATTATCATAACTACGGATTACCCATAACTTATATATTGAAAGGCGGTTTATTTTCTCATATTTATGAAATGGCCGCGCAGGGGAAAATGGACAACCTCAAACCAAGCTTTCGTGCAATGGTGATGGCGGACTATGTGAATCTCGGTACTTTAAACGATCTTTTCGGACGTTATCTGGCCGAAATTGCATCAAAATTGGAGAAATACGGTCCGTTTATGACCGGTAAAGAACGCATGTATTACGGGAATACCTATTCCAATATATCTAAAGATCTTACAGGTAATGATTCTCTTTCCTATAAAAGTTCGTACAACGGATCGTCGATTTCATCTGATTTTTCCAAGTTTAACGACAGCCTGATCTTTTCGCCGTATTACCAGGTGGGGCTGACTGACTTTGCGGATATTCTGGCATCGGATTTCGGCGCTTCGGTTGTATTGGACTCGCTGATGTCCGATCCTTCGATTCCTTCCTTTACGGGCCGGCAGGTTGCACGCATGCTGCTTGACGATTTGATCCATCCGCAAAAGGTTTCCGGAAGCACGCTTTCCATGAGGGAGATAAACAGCTATGTGCGTAAATGCATTGAATATACAGGCGATTCTTCATTAAATGGTCTGATGATGGATGAATCGGTAATGACAAATGTTTTGAAGAATGGTTATTCGAACGATTACAGGTTGAATGACCTCAACGGTAAAAATATGAATTACAGCGAACTGATCAGGTCGTGTGCTGGAAAGGTCGTCGTTGTGGACTTTTGGGGTTCGTGGTGCGTACCGTGCCGCGCATCCATGCCGGCAGCCAAAAAGGTCCGCGAACATTTCAGGGGAAAGGATGTCGTATTTATATATCTTTCTATCAATGATACGGATAAGAACTGGAAAAATGCCGTTAAGGCGTGCGAAACTGATTACTTGGGACGGAACTATATTGTAATGAATTCCTCCACGGCAAAGGTGCATAAGGAACTTGCAATTCAATCCGTTCCGCGTATCGTGATATATGACAAAAAGGGAAATGTTGCAGTGCTCAATGCACCTCGTTCAGAAGACCCGAAGCTGATTACTACCATCGACGGATTGTTGAGATAAGTTTCCGGGTTCATCGTATGTTGTGAATGTTTATGACTTTATATGAATATCCGTATTTGTC
>CAYOGG010000139.1:0-3648 GCA_964403455.1 uncultured Bacteroidaceae bacterium
TGGGACTTATAAATCCGGATTTTGAAAAGAAGAGTCGTATGTTGCATAATGATTCTCATAAGTTTGAATCGGCTTTCCTTGGAGTTAACATCCCTCAGAATGAAAGTGTGATGCTCAAAACATTGGGAGGTAATAGATTGGGTGTGTGGGTAGCGCACGGAGAGGGTAAGTTCTCACTGCCTTATCCTGAGGATAAATACAATATTATCGCTCGTTATACATATCCTGATTATCCTGCAAATCCTAACGGTTCGGACTATAGTGTGGCCGGTATAGCAAGTGCTGACGGACGTCATATAGCAATGATGCCTCATCCGGAGCGTGCAATATTTCCATGGCAGTGCGGTTTTTATCCGGCTGACAGGAAATTAGATCAGGTTACTCCATGGATTGAGGCTTTTGTCAATGCGCGTAAGTGGGTTGAGGCTCACCAATAATATGTTTTAATTATGTTTTGGATTCTGTTTACGACTTTCTTTAAAATAGGCCTTTTTACTATCGGTGGCGGTTATGCCATGATTCCTATGATAGAGAGAGAGGTTGTCCGAAACAGAAAGTGGATTACAGACAAAGACTTTCTGGACCTTATGGCTATTGCACAGTCGGCTCCGGGAGTCTTTGCTGTCAATATATCCATCTTTATCGGCTATAGAGTAAGAAAGGTTTGGGGTAGTATATTTTGTGCACTGGGTACTACGCTGCCTTCAATTATAATTATTCTGCTCATTGCTCTTTTTTTTCAACAGTTTAAGGAAAACAGTATTGTAGAGAATGTATTCAAAGGCATTAGACCGGCGGTTGTTGCATTGATTCTGACTCCTACTCTGAACCTTGCTAAGGTAGCCGGACTTAATAAATACACTATCTGGGTACCGATTGTTACTGCACTTTTGATTTGGATGTTAGGTGTTTCACCTATATATATTATCATATTTGCAATAATAGGTGCGGTGGTTTATTATAATAAGAAAATTAGAAGAAAGATATGATATTCTTCAAACTATTCTATACTTTCTTCAAGATTGGGCTTTTCAGTTTCGGCGGCGGATATGGAATGCTTTCGCTGATACAAAATGAGGTGGTGGAAAATCATCAGTGGGTCAGTGTTTCTGAATTTACCGATATTGTAGCAGTGAGTCAGATGACACCGGGCCCGATAGGTATAAACTCTGCCACGTATGTGGGATATACATCAGTAATCAATGAAGGATATTCTCAGACGGATGCGGTTTTCGGTTCAATCATCTCTTCCTTTGCTGTCATGTTGCCATCATTTATACTGATGCTGATGATTAGTGCGTTCCTGATGAAATATAAGAATCATCCATTGGTGCAGACCGTATTAAGCTGGTTGCGGCCTATCGTAGTAGGACTTCTGGCAGCAGCTACTCTGTCACTTCTGAATGTGGAAAACTTCGGTCATTTCACAACGGATAGGATGCAATTTATTGTCAGTTCTGCTTTATTCCTTTTCGCTTTTCTTGCAACCTACAAGTTCAAGATAAATCCGATTACAGTCATCGTTCTGGCCGGAGCCGTAGGTGGAATATTGTATTCTATAGTTTGACTTTACATTTGACAGGCAGAGACTCAATCTGTACGCGGCTTAGAGCAGTAACTACGTATATGTGAGTGGACTTTTTTTCAGTTGCAGGAAGTGAGAAAAAAGAACGATTTACTATTCCCACAATCTTTGAAGGGTCATCGATGTTGATTTTCTCATTCTTTCTGAAACGGTAAACTACATATTTATCGGCACGGTCTATTTCACTTTTACATTTTGGTGCCGTCCAAAAGAGTACGGGGCCATCGGATGTTTCCAGGAACATTATCTTGCGCACTTTACCTGGTGTATCCTGAGGCAGTGACTGACCGATTGGTTGCAGTGCAGGATAATTGTAATATTCGTTTTTAAGTATGGTTCTGTAATCCGCTACATTATCTACTACTGATTTTGCAGGCCATTGGCAGCTTCCTTGCAGTCCTTCCAGACTACGTTGTAGATTCATCTTGTATCTCTCCTGATGATCATTAGAGCCCGGAGCCGGATCTGTACCGGTTACCGTACGTTCTACATCTTGACCTATGTACATCAGACAATCTCCTGCATGGTCTGCCCACCAGCGAGTCAGTATCTCGTAATCGGCAACTTTATTGCCTACGTTCCAGTATACTTGCGGAATGCAGTAGTCCATCCAGCCCTGCTGAATCCAATAGAGTACATCGGCATATAGCCCGCTGTAGTTTTCAAAACCGTTTGAAATACTTCCTTCAGGATAATCTGCTGACTGATTTCGATATATTCCGAAAGGAGAGATACCGAACTTAACCCATGGCTTGATTGCTTTTATGGTATCATGTAGCTCTTCAATAAATATGTTTACATTGTCTCGGCGCCAATCTGCCTTACTCTTGAAAGAACGACTGTCACTACGATAATATGCCTCATCATTGAAGTTCAGGCCGTCTTCAGGGTATGGATAGAAATAATCGTCTATATGAAGTCCGTCTATATCATAGCGGTTTACTATATCAGCTGCTACTCCGCATATGAAGTCTCTGTTTACTTTCAATGCAGGGTTGAACAGTACCATGTCTCCATATTTTATAAAACGGTCGGGATGTTTTTTGTACTGATGCAAAGGGCTGATCTTGGTGGTAGGCTTTGTTTTTGCTCGAAAAGGGTTTATCCATGCATGAATCTCCATACCGCGGTTGTGACATTGTTCTACCATGAACAATAGAGGATCCCAGTCTTCATCGGGTGCTCTTCCTTGTTCCCCGGTAAGATATCTGCTCCACGGTTCGAGGTCTGATTTATATAGAGCATCACCCTCTACGCGCACTTGGAAGAGGATCGCATTTATGCCGCAGGCCGCCAGAGAGTCCAACTGGTCGGATAATGTCTGTTTGAGAACCTTTGCAGGAATGCCTTGAAATTGACAGTTTACAGCCTGAATCCATGCACCTCGAAATTCACGTTTTGGAGCGGAGGCGTTACAAACGGAAATAACCGACATCAAAATGATACTCAAAAAAAGTCGTTGAAAGACTTGAGTGAAAACTTGAGTGAAAATGCTCTTTTTTATCATGTGGGAAAAATATCTTGCTGAATGACAAATATACCTCAAAAACGTATCAGAATTAATTTTTTTCAATATTAAACGACTAAAAAATATTGATTTTTTTGTGTTTGTCAAAATAGAGGAAATTGTAAGGATGTTTTGTCTGAAAAAAATGTCGGATATTTTCGATATCTTTTGAAAAGTTCTACCTTTGTGTTGTATGAAATATACTTTAAATAAGAAAAAATGCAGGCTATAATCTTAGCGGCGGGAATGGGACGCAGACTTGGTGAATATACAAAGGAGAATACAAAATGTATGTTACCGGTAAATGGTGTGCGTTTAATTGATCGTATGCTCAATCAGTTGGCCAATCTTAACTTAAATCGTGTGATTATCGTTGTCGGGTATAAAGGACAAAACGTAATTGACGCCGTAGGTAATCGTTATGACGGACGATTGAAGATTGAATGGGCCAATAATCCTATTTATGATAAAACAAATAATATCTATAGTTTAGGACTGGTTAAAGATAAGATGTTAGAGGATGACACTCTGCTTATTGAATCTGATTTGATAGTGG
>CAYOGG010000140.1:0-3637 GCA_964403455.1 uncultured Bacteroidaceae bacterium
CAGAAAGGCATGCAAAAATAAAAAAGCATATAGTTATAATCAATCCCGCTTGAGCTAAAGGAAAAGTTCTTCTTCTAAAGAAATAGATAAAACATATTAAATATAATAAGCAATATAAGAATAATCCAACCAAGCCATAATCAATTAATTGATAAAAAATAACTGATTCCAAGCCACCTATATCAGAATTAGTAATTCTATCATTGTAAGTATCGCGTTCCATTATATTTTTACTTGTATATTTTATACCATTTCCCAAAATAGGACTTTTAGAAAACTGAACCCAAGAAAAAAGAAGTTGTTCTTGACGTAATGATATAGAACTACCCTGTCCTTCCACAGAAAACTTGTCAATAAATGTTTGAGAAAACACACTAAGTCCAAAACCAATAAAAGCAAACACTAAAATTTTAGAGCTTACTTTAATTTGCTGAAATAGGAACAAGAATAATCCAAACAAAGAGCAAGCTAAAGCTGTTCTAGAACCACTTAAAACAACAAGGAAAAATAAAATTAAACCGATAAATACTTTTTTATCTTTTCGCCAAGATAAATTTTTGTATACACAAACAAAAAAAAGAAAAGTACAACTCAACATAGCTCCTAATGCTGTAGGATGAATTGTCGAAATAAAAATTCTTGATCGATATGATCTAGATGCAGAGATTGGTCCTGATAAATCATAATAGCCATCATAATATGGAAACGCAGAGCATATTTTTCTAAAAATAAAATTATCACCTAAAGCAAATTCCATTAAGCCAAAAAAAAGTAGAATCATAGCTAGATAAGAAATTTTTTCTTCTAACATAATCTTCTTATAGAATTGTCCCGCACCAAAAGCTATTATTAAATATGAATAATTTTCCATAAAATATCGAATAGCATTATATGCACCTTTTATACCATCCCCATTTACATACACCGATAATAGTAAGGATACAAATAAAAGAATCAGAATCAGCAATACTGGTAACTTTATTATAGAAGATTTTAGTGCATTATAATATCTTAAAACATTATACGCAAAAAAGAAGTAAAGAAGAGCTTGTTGAGGAGAAATCTGAGGACTTTGATATAAATAAACACATGGTGGAAAAAAAACAATGCTACATAAAATCCAAATATACTGGTATTCTCGTCTACCAAATATTATCGCACCAAAAAGTGCAAAAAAGCATAATAAAACAACAATACTAAACATCTTTATTCTCTATATAGACATTTCTCACAATTAACATTAACCAAATATATAAATCATAAACTGGCATATATTTTTTTCATTTCTTTTTGCACAACACAACCTGTAAACTTTGATTGAGCCCGTTCCCAACCTCTAAAACCCATCTGTTGGCGTAAATCTTTATTATTAACAAGTTGTTCCATAGCAACAGTTAATCCAGCAATATCTCCTGCTTGAACAAGTAAACCATTTTTTCCATTCTCGACAACAAAAGGAACTCCTCCTGAGAAAGAAGATATAACTGGAATTCCAAATCCCATAGCCTCAACAAGACTCATTCCAAATGTTTCTGCATAAGAAGGCAAAACAAGCAAATCAAACTCAGGTAATCTTTTCAAATATTCTTGATGAATAAGCCAACTAGAAACTAAAATATCATTTGCTTTTGTAAGTTCAGCAACCTTTGCTCGAACAAAATTCTCTTCTCCATCACCAAACAAAAATAGTTTCACAGGAACATTAAAGTGAGCTTGATCAAATGCGTTAATCAAATCATATACCCCTTTACGCTTACCATAGCGTCCAGAAAAAACAATCTTAACTGGAAGCTCATGAGTTTCTAAATCAACAGGCATAGAAGAAATAGTTTGACAAGGATTTGGAACAATAAAAAACAGGAGTTTCTCATTTTTTAAGAAAGTAATTAAAAACTCTTTCATGTCAGGTGTAATACAAATAACACAAGAAGACATATTGAAATAGGTCTTTATACAATATCGCAAAATAGTAGAGGATTCATTACAAAATTTCTTAAACTGACTTCCATGAACATGAATCGTATATTTTTGTTTTCGAATACGTAAGCAAAGACTAATTAAAAATTTTCTAAAAAAAGAGCCGTAACTCGATGTATGTATTTGATAAAATTCGAAACGTTTATGAGATCCAAAAAGTAATTTCAAGCATACAAAAAAAAGTCTGGGAAGTGATTTTAAAAAAGATCCATTATAGCTTGACAAAAAATGTTCATCGGATAAATTAAACAGCTTTTTATAACTCACTAAAACAGAGCTTATTCCACCTTGCACATTAAGCGCTGGGCCTATATGACAAATTCGATCTATCATTCCAAAATCCTTATTTTTGTAACAAAGCGAGCCGTTGTAGAGCACTTTACTTTAGCATAAAGAACAGAGCTTGATACTTTTTCTCCAAAATGCTCCGAATACCATCCCAATATAGGTTTTTCTTGACCTCGTATAATTTCATAATGTAAAGATGAATCTGGTTCAAGTATAATTGGGCGAGTTTCGGGTGCTTGTAATAAAAAGCTGTTCTCTTTTTTCTCTATTGTAACATTTGGATGCAAATGAAAAGGCATTTCAATTATAAAATCACCAGTACCAGTAAGAATGTCTGTAATTACAAATTCTTCTTTTGTCCTATCAAATTCAATTTCGCGAATTGGCGTGACACCTTGTTTTTTATAACCATCATGAGATGCAATTATTTTTTCTACTTGCATTTGGTGATCATTTTTTATCGATAAGGTTTGAGTCTTATAATGATTCAGCCATAATGTAGGGCCCGCTAAATCGGCCTGATTTTTTGCATTCACTCGAATGGTATTGTGCGCGAGTGTTCCTACAAAATATTCTCGCCATTCACGATGCGTATGATAGGTATAGGTTCCTGAGTCTATTAATATTGGTTTTCCATCAACATGTAAAATAAAAGATAAAGCATCTGCATGCCCATGAGCTGCTATACTTAGAAATCCTAAAGGAGCAGCATCAAAATGCATGTATGTCTCAAGATTTTCTTTTCGCTTTCTAAAAATATAATGACCACTCTTAGGAAAAAAACTAGACTCGGTAACATCACCTGCAGATTCTAATTTGCTAAACGTTTTATTACCTTCTTCGCCAAGCAGTAAATCTGATTTGTCATCCCATATTAAGGATTTTCGTTTTAATGTAGAATCTTCAAAGTATGCAGCAAAAGTGGCTAATTGAGAGGCGAAATTATTAAAGTGCGTTTGAGGGCAAAGGCGTAAAACAAAGCCGTCATCACCATCCCCATACATCGGGTAATTCTCTTTACAATCCAAAATTTTAGTCAAATATTCCGCTATTTGATGTAATTTTTTTTCGTAGTCATAACTGAAAGGAGTACCATTTTGTTTACCTACAATGGCAGCAATCAAAAAGAAATCATTGATAAACTGAATATATTCGGCCGCTTCTTCTCGATTTATACCTTCTTCTGTATGCTGCTTCTGAATTTCTCTTTCTAGACCTTTCTGCGCATAACGAAACCATTTTTTTTGATTTGGTATATTTTTCCAAGTCGAAGCAGCAACGAATAAACCCGCGTACTCAGAAATTAGATGATTATTCGCTGAAGAATATAACGATGGGTGTTTATAAGAGTATTCAGCATGGTCTTGAATCA
>CAYOGG010000141.1:0-3630 GCA_964403455.1 uncultured Bacteroidaceae bacterium
GGAATCCATTTTTTGAATATAACGTTTCTCGTCTTTTTTCATAGTGAGAGAAGGAGACCATTTCCAATAGTGATATAGTGGTAACCGAACTTGGGCAATTCTTTTACAACAGATTAGTGCACAAGCCAGCAGCATGCTGTCTTCAGAGCTTTTGCCGGATGTGAATCTCAAATGATTATCTTCCAACAAAGTTTTTTTATATAAGAAGGTGGTGAAGTAAGAAATATATGATGTTAGAAAGGTTCTTTTATTTTTGCCCTCAAAATCTTCACTTGAGATTATTGGATTCTTACCATAACCGGTAATATTCCCCTTTTCATCGAGGAACTGAATATTACAACAGCAAAGGTCACAGTTTGATTCTATGGATTTTTCATGGAGTAGACGACAGAAATCCGAATGAATGGTATCGTCGCTGTCTACGAAAGCAATATAATCTCCTAAAGCATTCTCTATCCCTATGTTTCTTGCTACTCCGGGACCGCTGTTGTAAGGTGTAGAGAAGAATCTGAATGAAATAGAGGTTTCACCATAGCTTTCAATAATACGTTTTGCTTCATCAATACTTCCATCTGTACTATGATCATCTATGAGGATGACTTCAATTTTTCGGTATGTCTGGTCAAAGATAGACTTTAGATAAGATTCTATCTGTCTTACCGAATTGTAAACCGGAGTAATAATTGATATCATATGGCAGATAAGGTATTGATTACAAATTCCATTCGTTTATCAAAAGAGTGCTCTTTCCGTACTATGCCATAAGCCTCTTCCGCCTTTTCTCCCATGTCATTATTCAGGGCTCTTTCTATCAAAGATATAAGTTCACGACTATTGTGATAAAGACCTATTTCTTCATTCTGAAAAAGTTTTTCAATGTATGGGTTGGTATCACATATCTGATATGTCTTTGTACCGGCTATCTCGAAAAGTCTCGGATTGGCCCCGTCTTTTTGCTGCTCGGAATGAATATTAAGCGCAATTCTTGTTCGATTGTAATAATCATTTGCCAGAGAGCTGTCAATATTTCTATTCATGAAAATATTCCTTCTATTTCTGAAAATACAGGCAATAGGATTTTTCACAAAAGGTTTATATAAACCGAAGAATAGCACCTTCTTATCAGGAAAACTATCCGCGACAAGAGAGAGAATCTGTTTCCTTTTTTCAGAAGTATAGATATTTCCTACAAATAGAATGTCTATATCCTTTTCTCTTTGGGGAATAGGGTGATATACACCGAAATCACATGCCTGAGGTAGGAAAAAAACCTTTTTACCTTTGGATTGATACCAACGCACATCTTCCAAGTCATAACAGAAGAAAGCATCACAGTGATCTATGTGTGTCTGCGATACCTTTACAGTCATCACACTATCGAACATCCATATTCCAACTTTTGAATTCTTTCTGAAGTAGTCAAGTGTATCTGAAAGCAGCATATCGGCATTTAGCGCAAAAACATAATCGGGAGAAACCTCATTGAATCTATTTATTATATAGGGTTGGTATGATATTCTATTTTGCTGTTTTACGGATTCTTTATTGTGTGCTATTTTATGTCTCCATTTCCATATTCCGCGGAAAGGATGGACCGGATTGTCATATTCTTCCGTTACCACATCCCATCCGTTTTTCATAAAACCGGATCTACAGGCAGATATGAAATTGAAATATCTGGGTCCTATTATTAGAACTTTCGGCATTTCATCGTTTATTTAATATGAAACATATGCTTCAACCGTGATACTATACGTTTACTGCTGTTTCCATCCTTGTGATTATGAAACATTGTGATTTCCTCTTCCGTAGGAGAGAAAAATGTCTTTTGATTCAAGATCGAAATGAGTTCAGGCCAATTATGTGCCTGAACGGCTTTCTGTTCGTTATAGTCGAACTGAAGAGTACGTTCATTAGTTACATAATCGTCATAATCGAACGGTGCCAGTACTATAGGCTTAGCGGTCAGAAGAAAATCGAAATAGACGCTGGAGAAATCAGTAATCAGAATATCCATATCTTTAATGAGAAGATAAAGGTTATCGAAATCGCTGTCTGTAAGATTTACAAATCGTTCGTTCTTAATTTCAATATCGGCATCTGCATCGTAAAAATGTCCTTTGTTAAAGAAAACATAATCACCACTTTCCAATAATCTGAAAAACTGTTCCCTATCGAATCCGAATCCTTCAAATCCATTGAAAGGAACACCTTTTCTTGCCAAGAACCTATGTGTAGGCATATAAATTATGAATTTTGCCGTCGGAAATAAGGTTTTGTATTTTGAAACGATATTTTCCGTCTTTGAGGAGAATAGAAAATCGTTTCTTGGGTATCCGTCAACCCAAACCTGCTCCTTGTTCAACTCAAAACCCGACATGAAAAATCGAGAAAAGAAGTCTCCGGTATTCAGGACCGAATCTTTCTTAGGTTTGTCTCTATAAGGGAAGAGAAATCTGTTTATTTTTACCTTCAATTTTTTAAAAGAAGAATAGTGCTCCCATAGGAACCTCTCTTCGTCTGCCATAATATATTTCAGGCCTACACCATGCCATAGCCAAACAGTATATGCTCCATTAATGTATTTGGCATTTATCTCTTCAGGGGTGGTGGTAATAAAGACAATTCCGGCTCTAAGACATGCTATTATACCACTTATAGAGTTGGACATTCTTACCGGTTTTCCCTCTTCGGATAATCTCAGAAATACTTCCTTACTATGTGTTATCCAAACAGGTCTAATGCCGGGTTCATTTTTGATGACATATTCGTAGAGAGCTCTGGAGTTGTCGGAGTATTTTTTACCGAACCAAGAGCCGAATAACCATAATTGCCTATCTCTCGGACATAGTTTCTGAAGATACCATAACGGTAGGAACAATAAGGCTCCTATACTGCATAAAACCAATTTAAGAGAACTCTCTTTCTTCATCTATCTCTTCTTATTCTGACATCAATAACCTGGCCTGTAATATTTGACATAAGTGTTTTAAGTGAGTCTTCTGCAACATGGGTCGCATTAAGCAGACTCTCTTCCGGTTCATTGCCGAAGTTTTTTATGCGCATCGGCGTTTTGGTCCGTTCAGGATCCATAACATTGACTCTTACTCCATCGGATTCCCACTCTTGAGCAAGTGCCTGCATGAAGTTTACCACTGCGGCTTTTGTCGAGGAGTAGATGCTGTAAAAAGCTCTTCCGCGGGTGTAAGAGCTGGAAGTATATAAAAGCAGTTGCCCCTTTGACTTACTTAAATATTCGAAACTCTCAATAGCAATGTTTACCATTCCATCGTAATTTGTCCTTATCATAGAACTGATAACATCCTGTTTCATACTACATAGCGGTTCCTTAACTAAGATTGCGGCACAATCCACTATATAGTCTATATGACTCTCTTTCGAGAATACATCTTTAAGTGCGGAATGCACGTCTTCTCTTATAGATATGTCGGTATTGGTAGTGCTACGTGAAAAAGAATATGCTTTTGCTCCGTTCTCATCGGCAATTTTTAGCATTTCAGCGCCGATTCCCGAATTTCCTCCGAAGATAACTATGACTTTACCTTTTAATTTCGTTAAATCCAATTCATTCTGAATCTCTGTTGAACGTAATTGGAACAGTTTATCCAA
>CAYOGG010000142.1:0-3585 GCA_964403455.1 uncultured Bacteroidaceae bacterium
TCTTCCAAAGAGAGAGAGGGAGACTACCTGCAGTATGTACAAACAAAGCCTTTCTATTCAACGCAACAATATCAGGTGCCAACTGTATCAAAGCATCATCATTCAACATAGATATGTAAATATCCGCATCATGCGGCAATTCGTTCAGGTATGTAGTATATGGGACCTTCAACTTATCCGACAACTCTTTTGCGGATTTCTCGGTACGGCTGTATAATACCGATATATCATGACCGGCAGCCTTAAGCGCACCACCTATTGAGGTGGCTACATTACCTGCACCGATTAATACAATTCTCATCACTCAACTTCATTAAAGCCATTGATATGCACTTTCTCCCATTGTAAATTATCCTCGTTAAACAGTTTTCTTTCCATGCCCTTATGCCCGAAAGCTATAATACAAAGCGGTTCCAATGGAGACGGGACATTAAGTAAACCGCCGATAATCTCAGAAGCAGGAATACCATCATCCGTAGCACGATTACGTACATGTGCCCAACAACTTCCCAACCCAAGATCCTCAGCCTGTAACTGCATCATTATCGCTGCAATAGAACAGTCTTCAACCCATGCATCCGTAAGAGAAGGATCACCGAACACAACCACTGCAAACGGAGCTTCAGCAACAAAAGAAGCACCGTTAGCCTTGCATTCAGACAACTGCTTCAACAACGATTTTTCATCAACAGCCACAAATTGCCAGCTATTTGTACTTTTTGATGTGGGTGCAATAAGGGCAGCTCTTAGTAACAACCTAACCTCATCAGATGTTAATTGTTCATCCGTAAATTTGCGCATACTGCGACGTTTTGCAATAAGCTGACTGAAATCTTCCATATTATTTACTATTGTTTATCACTCTGCGAAGGTATAAATAAATACTCTTCCGCCATTGATTACATATAAAAAAAACAGATTCTTATACGTTTACGAGTATATCTACGTTATAAATAGTGTGAACATAATCGATAGATTGATTTTAAGGAGATATATTTTGATAAGTATCCTGATGTTATTTACGTCATCAGGATACTCACAACGTGTATATATACACGGCAAAGTCACTGATGAGAACCATGAGCCGGTAGAATTTGCGACAGTTAACGAACAACACTTCATAGTAAGTACCATCACAAATCTAAAAGGCGAATACAGCATCACTCTTCAGAGTAGTGACACCATATCTCTGGTATTCAGAATGATAGGTCACGAAACCAGGAAAAGGACACTTTTCAACCCAAAAGACACCGTACTGATGGACGTAATGCTGCCTTCCAACGGTTATTCCCTAGAAGGAGTTACCATATTAGATACGAAAAGACAGACTGAAACAATACAGACAATAAGCAAAGAAGGATTAAGATTCTCACCTGATGCCGGTGGCGGCTCGGTCGAATCCATTATTGCCACACAAGCCGGAGTAAGCAGTCACAATGAACTCAGCAGTCAATACAACGTACGCGGAGGAAACTTTGACGAAAACAGTGTCTGGGTAAACGGAGTAGAAATACTGCGTCCTCTTTTAGTCCGTGCAGGACAACAGGAGGGACTTAGCTTCATCAATCCGGACATGGTAGAATCCATTGGTTTTTCGACCGGCGGATTTGAAGCCAGATATGGCGACAAAATGTCCTCTGTGCTAGATATAACCTACAGAAAACCAAAAGGTTTTGAGTCATCCATATCGGCCGGTCTACTGGGAAGCAGCATCTTCATAGGTATTGGAAATGACAAATTTTCTTTTTCCGGAAGCCTAAGGTATAAGACCAATCGTTCATTGTTGAATACCATGGATACGGAAGGAGAATATGATCCCTCTTTTTTGGATTATCAAACGTTTATCAGCTGGACCCCAAACGACAAATGGGAAATCGGCTTCATAGGCAATGTAGCCGTAAACAAATACAATTTCACACCCACCACAAGAAGTACCTCATTCGGAACTGCCAAGAATCCGAAACAATTTTTAGTCTACTTCGACGGATGGGAAACAGATCAATTCAACACACTGTTCGGTGCTTTTGACATTCATAGAAAAATCAATGATTACAACTCTCTCTCTTTCAATCTCTCCGCTTTCGACAGTGATGAAAAAGAGTCTTATGATATAAGTTCGGAATATTGGCTTGACAACATAGACCCCAACCAAATGTTCAGTGTAGGAGGATTTATGGAACATGCCAGAAATCATCTCTCATATAGCGTGCTTAATGCCACATTGAAAGGCGACCATCGCATAGACAGCCATAACCTGAAATGGGGAATCGAGCTCAAGCAGGAGTCAGTAAAAGACAGAATGCGTGAATGGGAAGCCCGTGATTCCGCCGGTTACATCCTACCATACCTTCCAGGAGAACCATTGAATATCACTTATGCCCTAAAATCACAGAATACGATGTCCGGTAATAGAATCTCAGCATTCGTTCAAGACAATTGGAAACATGGATTCGACTTCGGATTTGCCAGCATCAACGCCGGCCTCCGCGCTTCATACTGGCAGTGGAATGAAGAATTGATTATCAGCCCACGTCTATCAATTGGATTCATACCCAGCTTTAATGACAATTTCACTTTTCGATTTGCTACCGGCATATATTATCAGGCACCTTTCTATAAAGAGTTAAAGGACACCATCAGCTCAGGCGGAATTTCCTACGTAAGACTGAATAAGGATATACGTTCACAAAAATCATTGCAGTTTGTTTTGGGATGTGATTACTTATTCCGAGTATTTGACCGACCATTTAAATTCACCACCGAAATATATTACAAAAAGTTAAGCAATCTGATTCCGTACAACATAGATAATGTAAGGATAATTTACTACGGAGAAAACAGTGCTCATGGTTATGCAACCGGTATTGATATGAAGCTCTTCGGAGAGTTTGTCCCCGGTACGGATTCATGGATTACACTCTCACTGATGAAAACCGAAGAAAAGATTAATGATAAATGGCTGCCTCGTCCATCTGATCAGCTTTTTAATATTTCACTCTTTTTCACAGACTATTTCCCCGGTACGGACAAATGGAAAATGACTCTGAAAGGTAGTTTCTCAGATGGTCTCCCATTCGGTCCCTCACATAGCGGACGTGAGGATGCTACATTTCGAGCTCCTGCCTACAAACGCGTAGATTTAGGTATGTCATATCGACTCTTTAACAATGAAAAAGGATACCAATATTATGGTCTGTCAAAATATTTCAAAAACATCTGGATAGGATTAGACTGCTTCAATCTTTTAGGAATAAACAATGTAAATTCATACTATTGGGTTACAGATATCAACAACACACAATACGCCGTACCGAATTATCTTACAGGCAGACAATTCAATGTTAAAATTCTATTTGAGTTAGGAAAATGACTGCATAATTTTCGTATTTTTAATATTAACCACTCTCGGTTTCTTTTTTTATAATAAGTATCTTCATTACCTTTGTTGAATTTTTGGAAAGGCCATATAATGGTCCTGGAAAAGATTTTTATTCGTTATAAACCAAAAACAAACTAATTATTTTCAAACGAGATGAAAGTTTCACGTATTGAACATCTAGGCATTGCCGTAAAGAGCATTGAAGA
>CAYOGG010000143.1:0-3573 GCA_964403455.1 uncultured Bacteroidaceae bacterium
TTATTATCTCCCTGCATTTAAAGCGGGGAGATTTCCTACCGCCTTTAGGCGGTCGTGAGATAATCTCCATGTGATGATAGTATGAATAAAAGATATTTTATAATTGGATTGATTTTACTTTTTTTTATGTTTTCCTGTCAGGATGAAGACGAAATCATAGGCACGATTGGTGGTAAAATTGTGTTGGTATATATGGTGGCCGACAATAGTCTGAGCAATGTCGCGAAAACAAATATTGATAGTCTTGAGGCGGGAATGAGTTTAAACAGTGTACCTGGCAGGGTGATTGTATATGTGGACTGCGCCGATGAGAATCCCATGCTGCTTGAGCTGGTAAGAGAGAGAGACGGTAGCGTCAGCAGGCAAATCATAAAGACTTACGTGGAGCAAAACTCTGTGTCGATAGCTGTAATGGCTTCGGTGTTAACTGAGATGACAGAACTTTTCCCTTCTGACAGCTATGGTCTGGTGCTTTGGTTACACGGTTACGGCTGGCTGCCGACGACCACTAACAGCGCATCAAAAACTATTTGCAGACGCTCTTTCGGAAGAGATGGTGGGGACGAGATGGATATTGCAGATTTGGTGACCGCCTTAAGCGCTGGCCCCCATTTTGATTACATTCTGTTTGATGCCTGTTTCATGGGTGGTGTGGAAACTGCATATGCTTTGAGGAACTGCGCTGACTACCTGATGGCCTCGCCTACAGAGGTGCTTTCCGATGGTTTCCCTTACAGTGAAATGGTGCCATATATGCTGGGCTACACGAAAGCTGGCTATATCAGGATGACGTCACTCTATTATGAGCATTACAACGCTATGCCTGTAAGTAGCCGTTCGGCGGCTGTAAGCTGCGTCAGATGCGACGGGATGGAAGCGATGGCCGTGGAAACCGGAGTTCTGATTGGTGCCCACGCTGCCGAACTGAATTCTTTCCGAACGGACTCGATACAATATTTCGACAGTTTCTCACCTCATCTTTTTTTCGACTTCGGACATTTTATGGAGAGTCTCACAACTCCTATCCAACGAGAATTTTTTGAGCGGCAACTTAAAAGAACGGTAGTGTACAAAGCCTGTACGGATAGTGTCATTTCAGTGAACGGCTGCGTCAATTATTTGCGGATCACACGTTTCAGCGGTCTGAGTTTCTATATTCCAAGCGATGACACAGGTACCCAGAATACTTTTTATCAGACTTTGGAATGGTATCGGGCCGCGGGATGGGATAATACTGTATGGCAATAATTTTTATAAATTTAATTCTCTTATGAGTAGTAAAATGTTTTCTAAAAAAGGTGTCTTTTATAGCTCAATAATTTTTATCACTATTTCGCTGTTTTGCTGTCTTTTTTTGACAGGTTGCAGAAATGGCAGTTCACAAAAAAAAGATCGTGTAACAACGGGTTCAAATAATCAGAAAGGTGCCGCCGCCGTTCATTACTGGGACGGTTTTAGTTTTCCCGACATGGAGTCCGACACCAATTCCGACATTTCGGAACAGATGATGGCGAGATATCTTAGAGTATTATTCAAGTCTGATTATATGACAATAAGACAGTCACTTGACAGTCTGTTCAGCAAAGCGTACACGGGAAATCATGAAAAGATACCTGAGTCTCTTTTTGAGCTTTTCGAGAAATATCTGTATGATCCCAACTCTCCCGTCAGGAACGACGAGTTATACGGTATGGTTTTGGATAAAATCCTGAATGACACTTTAATCGATGACTCTTTTAAGACACGTTACCGGTATCAGTCCGGTGAGTTAAAAAAGAACAGACTCGGTGCGGTGGCCGCTGATTTCAAGTTTACTGTCTATAATGGAGGACAGAGAACGCTTCATGGTATCAATGCCGAATGCACGTTACTACTTTTTATTAATCCCGATTGTGAAGCTTGTGCACAGACTATCGACTTCTTTAATCAATCGCCGATAGTTGAGACTTTACTGAAAAACGGTGTATTGAAGATTCTCGCATTCTATCCGGACAAGGATATAACGGAATGGAAAAACCATAGAGGTGTGGTTCCTTCGACCTGGCTCTACGGCCGTGACACGTCACCTGATCTGATTGTGAAACGCGACTTATACTCCCTACGCGCCATCCCCTCACTCTACTTGCTGGATAAAGAAAAAAGGGTGCTCCTACGTGATGCTACGACTGAACAGGTTCTCGTTTTCTTACATAGTCTGTAATTCATCGTCCTGAGATAACAAAGACTATACGACATAATCACAACTTATGGAGATTATCATTACTTTTGCAGTCAATAAAATATCAATCGAGACATGGCTGGCAAGATGGCCTCATTGGCCAAAGACACTACTATATATGGGCTAAGCAGCATAATAGGAAGATTCCTAAACTATTTGCTCGTCCCGATTTATACACGACAGCTGGAAGCTCAGTCCGATTACGGAATAATGACGGAAGTCTATTCATGGACTGCAATGCTGCTGGTTATCCTTACATTCGGCATGGAGACGACATTGTTCAGGTTTGCCAACAAGGAAGGTCAGGATCCAAAACGAGTTTTTTCAACCAACCTCATATTCGTAGGTTCTATTTCAGCACTATTTGTAGCTATTTGCTATGTTTTCAACAATCCAATCTCTGCCACATTGAGATTAAATCCGGATTACATCAGGATTATGTCTTTGGTTGTCGCATTGGATGCTTTTCAGGCAATTATTTTCTCTTATCTAAGGCTACAGAAAAGAGCCGTAAAGTTCGCGAGTCTGAAACTGTTCTTTATTTTCATGAGTTTGGCTCTAAACCTGACGATTATCTACTTTGTACCGAAAATTTACCAAAATTATCCATTATTGTTCGGGTGGTTCAACAAAGCCGACTTAGTCGAATATGTATTCGCAATAAACCTGTTTTGCACAGGAATAGTGACCTTCGGTTTTATTCCCGAGATAAAAGAATTACGCAACGGATTTGACGGAAAACTATTCGGAAAGATGTTTTCCTATACGGTTCCTATTCTTATTTTGGGAATAGCGGGAATTCTGAATCAGGTGGCCGATAAGATTCTATACAAACATTTAATTCCGGGCGAATCGGGTGAAAGCCAGCTTGGCGAGTATGGTGCAGCAATAAAGATAGCAATGATTATGGCTCTGCTCACACAAGCATTCAGATATGCTTACGAGCCGATGGTTTTCAATGCTTCAAAAGAAAGTGTGAATCAAAACAACAAGATGTACGCGGATGCCATGAAATACTTCATAATATTCTCCATTGCGGCATTCCTTGCAGTCGTTTTGTATTTGGATATATTTATGCTTATCCTTGGACCGGAGTATAGGGCAGGTGCGAAAGTTGTACCTATTGTGATGATAGCCGAAATCTTCATGGGCATATATTTCAACCTGTCTTTCTGGTATAAGTTAGCAGACAAGACCTGGTGGGGAGCAGCCTTTTCTTTAATTGGATGCGGCGTATTGATAGCCATCAACTATTTTTTCGTTCCGAAATTCGGGTATATGGCTTGTGCATGGGGCGGATTTGCCGGATACGGTACATGTATGATACTCTCCTATTTTGTTGGAATGAAATACTC
>CAYOGG010000144.1:0-3536 GCA_964403455.1 uncultured Bacteroidaceae bacterium
TTGTCATTTCCGTCTATGGCACAAAATGTAGCCTTGAGGAAGTTTGTACAGAATATTCATGATTTCAATGTGGTATTTCCTCAGGAAAAGGTTTACCTTCAGTTAGATAATACTGGTTATTTTCAAGGAGAGACGATTTGGTTTAAGGCTTATGTGGTGAAAGCATCTTCACTGACTAAATCTACAAGTGGTGTACTGCATGTTGAATTGGTTTCTCCATCGGGAGTTGTTCTTCAGAGTCAGAAACTTAAAGTGATGTACGGTCAGTGTGACGGTGCATTCAATCTGGTAGATATGGCTACAAAACAGGCTCGTGAAATGCGTGGGGCCGTTAATTATCCGAGCGGATATTATGAGATTAGAGCATATACGCTCAATATGTTGAATTTCAGTGAGAGTACACTTTTTTCACGTGTTGTTCCGGTTTTTACAAAACCATCAAAAGAAGGTGCGTTCTATGATGAAAGTCCTGTATTGAAGGAGACGAAGAGTGATATTGAACAGTATCGTCCTAAGAGAGAGAATCTGAAAAAGCTGAATGTCTCTTTTTATCCTGAAGGTGGAAATTTTGTAATGGGAATTCCATGTCGGGTGGCATTTAAAGCAACTGACGATAGCGGATCAGGTATTGACGTATCGGGAATAATAAAAGGGAGTTCGGATAGTACCTATTTTCATACGCAACATGATGGAATGGGAGTGTTTTATTTCACTCCTATACAGAAGTCGAATACCGTTCAGTTTCTCTATGACGGTAAAAAGTATAATTTCGATCTGCCTGAGGCCATAATTGTCGGATATACTATGTCGGTAAAGAATGACGGAAAGGGAAATATAGAAGTTTCAGTTCAAGGTACAATGCCTGAATCAAAGGATTCATTGGGACTGACTGCCACATGTAGAGGTGAGTTGTTTTATTTTAAGACTTTAGCTCAAAGCAGGAATAGACAGACTATAATTATCCCTGCATCCTCATGGCCTTCAGGTGTATGTCAATTGACTTTATTTACATCTTACGGAGAAATACTTGCTAAGCGCTCTTTGTTTAATAAAATCGATTTAAAATCTCCAAAACTGGAATTTGAAACAAATAAAGAAATGTATTCTCCTTATGATAAAGTCAATGTGAAATTACACTTGTCCGATTCAAAAGGTGCACCGTTTGCTGACCGATTTTGTATTTCGGTTCGTGATTCCAGAACATTTGGAACCACATACTCCGAGGATTTGAGGACCAACCTATTGCTATGCTCCGATCTGAGAGGTTTTATTAATCATCCTGAATATTATTTTCAATCGGATGACGAAGAACATCTGCAGGCTCTTGACTTACTTATGATGGTTCAGGGTTGGGAACGTTATGATTGGAAAATTATGGCGGCAGGCCCCGATGCTTTTGATGAGAAGCATAGAATAGAAGAGGGATTGACTTTTAACGGATGGATTCTTAAGAAAAATGGAAAGGATGTGCTTTCAGGTATAAAAGTTCTTGCTTCTGTTGTTCCGGATAATAAAAAGCATATTGACCAGTTTAAGTTCATCACGGATAAAAACGGATACTTCGGTTTCAATCTTACCGAGTTCTACGGTAATGCCACGCTGACCATGATGTTAAAGAAGGTCAATAGTAATAAGTTGGCTAATGCAAAAATATTACTGGAACGTTCTTTGAACCCGGCAATAAGACCTTATTTGAATGAGGAATTGCTGTTTGAATCATCTCAAGTTGAGAAAAAAGAGGAAGATATGTCAAAAAGGGAATTGGATAGAATTGGTGATGACGAATTCCCTGAAATTATTGACGACAATATGGGTGTGCTCTTGGATGAGGTTGATATCAATGCTAAACGTAAGTACATTGATTATAATACGTTTACGGCCTTTGATGTGACAAAGGATACCGAAGGAGAGTATGATAAGGGCGAATATACTACGGATGTATACGGTTATCTTATGTCTAAGGGTTATCCGATATGGAAGGAAGACTCGACTGAAGGTGAATCTTCAGAGGAAGATAGTGGTGATGAGATATCTGCTGAACCAATATCTACTAATGAAGGCGAGACTGCTCAAAATATATTGCAAGCATCAGATCTTTGGAGAATGGGAAACAGTAAATTGATTTGGTATGTGCATAACTCGAAAAAATGTATGTATCAAGGAATTTTTGAAGATTCATGGACCATTGATATGGACTACGTAAAGAGTATCTTGGTCTATGATAAACCTGTTCCCGCTAGCAGTGTACTGAGTTTAACACCATTATTGGTAAGTGATTTTTCCCGCGATGCAAGTGAATCCCTAAATACTTTCTCTTCCGCCTTTGTGGCAAACGGAGGCAATTATTGTGTTGTAGATGTTCTATTGAAGGAAGAATATGAATTTAAGTCAAAAGAAGAACTTTTGTCGCTCAATAAACGTATTACAACTGTTCAGGGTTATTCCGAATTGCGTGATTTTTATAGCCCATCATATCCTAACGGGCCGATAATCGGTGATGTGGATTATCGTCGTACGCTATATTGGAACCCGGATGTCGTATCCGATAAGGAAGGAAATGCAAATATAGAGTTCTATAATAATTCTCAGACACGTAGGTTTAGCATTAGTGGTTGTGGTATAACCGCCTCGGGTACTCCCTATATACTGAATGACGTTTTTAAATAATTAGACATTTTTCTGATTGTCTATATAATCAAATAAAAGAGGAAAATGCCTTGGCATTTTCCTCTTTTATTTGATTATGGACCGTTTAGGTTATTCGCCTAACAGTAGGTTCATGATTTGGCAAGCGGCTTTTGCAACACTGGTGCCGGGACCGAATATTGCAGCAGCTCCGGAGTTGTATAGGTAGTCATAATCCTGAGCGGGTATGACTCCACCTACTATTACCATTATGTCTTCGCGGCCTAACTTCTTGAGTTCTTCAATTACTTGGGGAACAAGAGTCTTGTGACCGGCAGCAAGAGAAGAGACACCGAGTATGTGTACGTCGTTTTCCACTGCCTGACGAGCTGCCTCGGCAGGAGTCTGGAACAGAGGTCCCATATCGACATCGAAACCGCAGTCTGCATAGCCTGTTGCAACGACTTTGGCACCACGGTCGTGACCGTCCTGGCCCATCTTTGCAATCATGATACGTGGTCTGCGACCCTCTTTCTTTGCAAATTTTTCTGTTAGGGAGCAGGCTTTCTCAAAGTCTGCATCCTTCTTGCTTTCTGATGAATACACGCCTGATATTGTTCTGATTACAGCCTTGTAACGGCCAACTATCTTTTCGCAAGCATCTGAGATCTCACCGAGTGAGGCACGCAACTTTGCTGCTTCAACGGCTAACTCCAGCAGGTTACCATTACCTGTCTTTACACATTCGGTGATGGCATTGAGGGCATTTTGAACGGCAACTTCGTCGCGGTTAGCGCGCAACTTCTTAAGGCCTTCAATCTGCTCTACGCGTACGGCTGAGTTGTCTATCTCAAGGATGTCAATAGGAGCTTCCTTATCGAGACGGTATTTGTTGGTACCTACGATGGTTT
>CAYOGG010000145.1:0-3534 GCA_964403455.1 uncultured Bacteroidaceae bacterium
TTTGGCGATACCCTTGCTGAAATCTTACGAAAGGCAAAAAAAGAACAACACAAGCTGTTATTCAGCACATTAAATGATGCTTCGTTTTTCACATTAAATGGAGCTATCTCAGCGTAAGCACAAATGTTAAAGCACTTTAATTGATACCGATTTGTCAGATTAAATGTGCCTCACCCAAATAAAGTGAATGAGGCACGTGGAGGTTATCCGAGTTCACAGTCATTGACTGCCTGCATAACGATGTCGGTTGTAATGAGATTAGCTTTGCTGCTATCACCTAAAAGCATGGCAGAATTGCAGTACTTGTTAATAAGACGTGGTGTGCCATCAGCAGCATTAAGTATTGCTTCTATGGCACCATCTTCAAAGATAGTCTGATTACAGCCAGCACCTTTAAGCTTTTCCTCAATGTAGATTTTGCCTTCTTCTTTAGAAAGACCTTCAAGATTATAGTTCATAACTATACGTTGTTTTAAAGGCTCGTGTGCTTGAAGTCCTAGCGTAGAGTTGATTTTGGGTAGTCCTGCAAGTAAGATGGCAGCTCTGTCCCTTGAGTCCATTTCAAAGTTGAAAAGGATTTTGAGATCATTAAGAATTGCGTTATTAATGTAATTCGCTTCATCAATGATGATTATAGGAGTTTTTCTTTTTTCAATGGAAAGTCTTGTGATTTCTTCCTGAATGATGCGGAAGTTGTCGGGCTTTCTAAAGGCAGGCTCATTACCAAGCTCTTTTACAAGATTTCTGTAAAAATCATTAGCGGTAAGAGTTGAAAGTGATGAATAAACAACTTTATATAGTGAAGGGTTAAGGGATGATGCCCAGGTTCTAATAGCAGTAGTTTTACCTCGGCCGGGAGCACCTGTAAGGAGTCCAAAGCCTTTTGTTTTTGCAAGATAATCCAGTCTGAATAAAGTTTCCTTATATTCAGATGTTGAGACTAAGATTTCCTTGGAATTCTTTATAAATGGATTGAATTCCAGACCATATCTTGTAAAGTAGTCCATTATTCTTCACCTCTGCATAGATGTATTTTTTCTCGCTTGACAAAAGCGTTTTCAGTTTTATTAAGAAGTCTTATAGGAGTAAGCGTCCCATCGGCTTCAACAATAAATATATCCTTGAAATCAGGGGAATATCTAAGCTTGATACGCTGCTTTGCAAAGCGACAGTCAACTTCGTATTCGACCTGATCAATAGTAATAACACTGTCAGAAGATACACGACGATCAATTTCAAGAAGGAAGTCTGCTTTAATTTCTTCATCGGAAAGCCTTCTGATGCGATTCGGTTCTGAAAAGAATCTGTCATAGGGAGACATACCTTTTAATGAGGAATGAGCCGTAAGATTGTACTTCTGAACATAAGCTAAGAGATTTCCACGAAGTTCATCAAGGGAATGGAATTCTCTTATATCAAGGGATGACATCCATTGGTCTTTCATGGTACGAAACCAACGCTCAATCTTCGCTTTCTGCGTTGGAGTATAGGGCTGGTCATAATGAAGAACAGAGCCAATGCGGGCTGCAAGAAGTTCCATCTGCTTGTTTTTGAATGAAGAGCCGTTATCGAAGTTGAACATCTGAGGTCTGCCATACTTTGCAACAGCAGATTTAATGACAGACATAAGATTTATGAAGTTGTCATTAAAGAAGATATCTATGCCAACGATAAATCTGCTGGCATCATCGATGAGAGCAATAATAAATACTTTATGCTTCTTACCATCAGGCGTTTTAAGATAAGGTCCAACGCTAGTATCACCACACCATACTTCGTTGATGTGAGGCCTTTCATATCGGCGCATATCTTGATTAGTAGTAGTTTTCTGCCTAAGAGCCAGAAGGTTTACGTATCTGTTAATGGTAGATTCGGATACATCACCAGCTTTTATACTTCCGTTGTCACGAAGCTGACGGTAAATAGCAAGAGCAGACATTCTGGGATAGTTGGTTTTAAGATATTTAATCTGTTCCTTTATATCTTCATCAATTTTTCGTGGATTGCCTAAATCTGCTCTACTTAAAGGTAAAAGGCCATCAAATCCTTTTTTCTTGTAATCCAGGTACCATTTTTCAATTGTACCTGGTGCATAATGCTTTATAGTACCGTCGGGATGCATGACTCCCTTAGCCGAAGCACTATTAAAGAAGGCTGTGTTGGAATTAAATTCATCTACCAGCCCTGTAATAAGTGGTGCAATCACCGAATAGCGCATTAAAGCGATTGCATTTTTCTTTTCTTGATCCATTTGTGGGTCCTCCTTTGCTTTTTCTTAAGTATAAGAAGGAAAGAAACAAAGGTCGTGTAAGGTTATGTGGTATTTAGAAAAAGGATATTTGGTGTACTTTTAATCTGCATAAACTGCCGTGAAAAATGAGCAAAACAAGATTTTATGAGTTGCTTAAAAAGGCTAAGTGATATACGCTCCGCGAGAAGCCTTTCGTGCCAATTTCTTAAGTAGCACCTAATGATGTATCTGTAGCAGCTTTCGTCGACGCAGGGATTGACATTCATAACAGAATCTTGAGAGGAGCCTTGATTGTAATTATTGATAATGGAGATATGATCAGATGTGGAAACCTGAGAATAAGGAACCATTGAGGATAAAAGAATGGCATGAGTATGACCACAGTGCTCACAAATGACACGGCAGATGCGGAAGGTCACCTTGCCTTGAGGGAGCTTAATGGAACGGTTGTAATACCCATGAACTGAAAGACAACCAGAGTGTCCGCAGGGACATGTAAGCTGGTGGAATTGAAGGTTAGAAATTAAATCATTATAAAAATTTGGTGTTAAAGGATTGTTTTCTTCTACTAATAAGGTTATCATAGCCTTGCTGAAACTATGGGGATACCCATAGCTTGGTTGTGAGGCAGGAAACCGAACTGTGGTAGGGGTTGGTTCCTGCCTTTTGTTTATAGTTAACCTGGCTATAATAACAGAAGGTACAGACTAAAACAATCTGACGTAAAATACATCAGAATATTTAAGGCTGTACCTTCTTTTAATTTGAAGAATTTTCGGGTAGTTGGAAGCAGGTAAAGTTACGAATAACAATATACTAAGACAAAGCTTTATGAGGATCTTGCTGATGCACTTAGCTTAAGCGATGAAAAAATTAAGCAGTGGTTTAAGGGTAATAATGGCCCAAGTGGCATTGAAATAGTAAAAGATATGGCTTCTTTCTTTAACGTTGACTATATGGACTTTCTAACAGAAAGAGGTACAACAGTTATGGAAATAAAAGCGCAAGATAGTAGATATTCAAACGAAAAAGATATTGTAGCTAGTGTTTATGAAAAGGCTGTAGACATTGTTTACTTTGAAACAAATCGTTTCAACACATCAAAAACAGGCATGAACTATGAAGATAGTGACGCGTTCTATGCAGAACTAGGAAAATTACATGATGATATATGTAAATATATTGATAAAAATAGTTTATACATATCAGAGCGAGCAAGAAGAAAGCTCATCGAGTTTCTGTTGGAGTTAAAAACAGTCAGTCTGGGCTTGAAACAATGAACG
>CAYOGG010000146.1:0-3519 GCA_964403455.1 uncultured Bacteroidaceae bacterium
TGTGCATAAATGAGATAAATATGAGTTTTAAATTATTTTAAGAGACACTAGTGACCTTTTTACAAAAAATAACTGTATATTCGCCGGACAAATTACTAATCAGTCTTGAGAACTTAAAATTTTTAATATGAGAATCAACCTCAAATCTTTGGCTATTTTGGTCTCCGGTCTTATCTGTACCAATATTAACGCCGATGTGATTGAACTACAAAACGGTAATGCCGTTGAAGTTTCCTTTCTTACACCGAGTACGGTAAGAATAGTTAAAAGCGAAAACAAAACTATTCCTGACAAACAAAGTCTATCTGTAATATTGAAACCGGAACAGGTGAAGTATTCTGTATCAAAAACCGGCGATAATGTCAAATTATCCTCAAAAAACCTTTCCGTTAACGTTGATACAAGAAACGGATCTTTGACATTCAAAGACCCCAAAGGTTTGATCTTACTTAAGGAATCCGCTTACAGTCTGAAAAAACGTGATTCCGGCGCCGATAAGGGAGCATACATAGTCAGTACTACATTTTCATTGGATAACGAGGAGCCAATTTACGGATTGGGCATCATGCAGGACGGCAAGATGAATCTGCGCGGCATAAGCAAACAGATGATTCAAGGCAATACCGACGACTACATGAATATTATTCAGTCCATCAAAGGATACGGTATATTCTGGGACAACTACTCACCCACTAATTTTAAAGACAATGCCGACGGCATGAGCTTTACCTCGGAAGTAGGTGACTGCATCGACTATTACTTCATGTATGGTGGCAATGCCGATGGAGTAATCTCAGAAATACGTACTCTTACAGGAGACGTTCCTATGCTTCCTTTGTGGAGCTACGGCTTCATGCAGAGCCGCGAGCGTTACAAGAGCTCGGCAGAACTTCTGGAGGTGCTGCGTACATATAGACAACAGCAGATTCCTATTGACTGTATGATACAGGATTGGCAATATTGGGGCAGCAACTATCTGTGGAATGCTATGGAATTCAACAATCCGGATTTCCCAAACGCCCAGCGAATGATAGACGAAGTGCATAATAGCAATGCTCATCTGATGATATCCATCTGGTCCTCATTCGGTCCTATGACTAAACCCTTCCGCGAGCTGAAGGAGAAGAATCTACTTTTTGGTTTCCAGACATGGCCCCAGAGCGGCCTGAGCGATTGGCCTCCACGTATGGATTATCCATCAGGAGTACGCGTTTATGACGCTTATAGCAGCGATGCACGCGACATTTATTGGAACCATCTGACACGTCTGAATGACATGAAGATAGACGGTTGGTGGATGGATTCTACAGAGCCTGACCGCAACGAATTCAAGGATAGCGACATGGAGGCTCCTACAGCTATGGGTTCTTACCGCAAAGTGATAAATGCCTACCCTCTTATGACAGTGGGCGGTGTATATGACCACCAACGTGCAGTCACATCAGACAAACGAGTACTAATTCTGACACGTTCCGCTTTCGCAGGCCAACAACGTTACGGAGCCAATACATGGTCAGGTGATACCAGAACCTCTTGGCAGACACTTAGGAACCAGATTCCTGCAGGACTAAACTTCGCAATGACCGGCAATCCAAATTACAACTCCGATTTAGGCGGATTCTTCGCAGACAACTATAATGAAGGCTACATGGACGCCACTGCTCCAAAGAACCCTCTGTTTCAGGAACTCTATGTAAGATGGATACAATATGGAGTATTCTCTCCCATGATGCGTTCTCACGGTACTGAAGTTCCGCGTGAAATATACTACTACGGCAAACCCGGAGAACCGACTTACGATGCTTTAGTCAATGCAGTAAAACTGCGTTATTCACTGCTTCCATACATCTACTCGACAGCTTGGCAGGTTACTAACAACAATGGCACATTTCAACGTGCTCTTGCTATGGATTTCAAGAACGATAGTAAGGTTTGGGATATCGCAGACGAATTTATGTTTGGAAGCGAATTACTCATTGCTCCGGTCGTAAAGGCACAATACACAGTAGAGAATGCCACAAAATGGTCTCGCAGCGGATTAAGCTCGGTTAATTTTAAGGATGAAAAGAAATACTCTCTGTACTTGCCGGCAGGAACCAAATGGTACGATTTCAACTCCGGTAAGATCTTCGATGGCGGTCAAGAGATCTCCTATTCTACCACTCTTAATACCATTCCCATTTTCGTACGTGCAGGCAGCATCATTCCTATAGGACCTGATGTTCAATACTCCAACGAAAAAACATGGGATGCCCTGACTATTCGCGTATATGCCGGAGCCGATGGTAAGTTCTCTCTTTACGAAGACGAAGGCGATAACTACAATTACGAAAAAGGAGCATACAGCACTATCGGCTTTATTTGGAATGACAAGAATAACCAGCTCACCATTGATACACGCCAAGGTTCTTTCAATGGAATGCTTCAATCAAGGACTTTTAACATTGAAATGATCCGAGATGGTAAAACCGAATCTATCAAAACCGTCAACTACTCCGGAAAAGGTATACGCGTAAAACTGTAACTTATAACAAGAAAGATAGAAATCCAACAAAAAAGCTGTCAGACTATTATTACGAATAAGGATGAAAAATTGCTCAAAATATAATAAATGAGATATCTTAATTCGTAGAAGATCAAAGCAGCTTTTTTGTAGATTATCATAATAATTGTATACAAATAAAATGATTATGGAGTATCTTTCACGGATACCAATCTTTTTTTGTTCCTTTGCAGCCAACTTTCCATTAATTGGATGACTGAATTTGAAATGATAGCCAAAACCTTCCAGGGGCTGGAAGAAATTTTGGCAAAAGAGTTAATCGAATTGGGAGCAAATAACGTTTCCATCGGTAACCGTATGGTCTCCTTCACCGGAGACAAAGCCCTGCTTTATAAAGCGAATTTTCATCTGCGCACAGCTATTCGCGTTCTCAAACCCTTCCAGCATTTTAAAGCCGATACGGCCGACGAAGTTTACGAAATCTGTAAACGCGTTGAATGGGAAAATTATATGACGCTCTCCAATAGCTTTGCCGTAGATGCAGTAGTAAACAGCGAAGACTTCAAACACTCCAAGTTTGTTGCCTACCGCGTAAAAGATGCAATAGCGGATTACTTTCGCGAGAAGTTCGGCAAACGTCCGAATGTCAGCGTTACTAATCCCGATCTTACATTCCACATTCACATATCTCATGATGACTGTTCATTATCATTAGACAGTTCGGGAGAATCGCTTCATAGAAGAGGATATCGTCAGGATACGATGGAAGCCCCTCTAAATGAGGTTTTAGCTGCAGGGATGATAATGATTTCAGGATGGGACGGAAAATGTGATTTTGTAGATCCGATGTGCGGCTCCGGAACAATCGCTATAGAAGCTGCATTAATCGCCAGAAATATGGCTCCGGGACTATTTCGCACTCAGTATGCCTTTGAAAAGTGGAAAGATTTTGACAAAGACCTATTCGAATCCATCTATAACGATGATTCCGGCGAACGTCCTTTTGAATATAATAT
>CAYOGG010000147.1:0-3518 GCA_964403455.1 uncultured Bacteroidaceae bacterium
TTACCAAAGTGGTCTTTCCTTGTTATACTCAAGAAATATCCGGCTTTTCTGACTTCGTTTCTTTAGAGGAGGTAGTCATTAAAGAACCCGCAGATGATGATATTATAAAAAACGACTTGGACGATATAGAATTATATTCGAATACCTTCTCAAACTGCCCATCTTTAAAGAAGGTTGTCTTGTCTGAAGGTGTTACAGATATTGGTGATTATTGTTTGAATAATTGTGACAATCTGACGGAAGTCATATTGCCCAATAGCTTGGAAGATATTTCTCACCACGTGTTGTCTCAATGCGATAAATTAGAGCGCATATACATTCCGTTCGGAGTGGAGTATATTGGAAAAGAAGTCCTATCCAACTGCCCAAATCTGAAAGAAATCATTGTAGATCCCAAAAATCCATATTATGACTCACGTGAAAACTGCAATGCCATCATTGACAGTAAAACGGGCCAACTGATTATTGGTTGTAAAGGCACCGTGATTCCCGGTAGTGTGACTTCGATCGGAGAGAATGCTTTCTTGGGAAGTGGCATTGAAACCATTGTAATCCCCGAATCAGTGACAGAGATAGGAGCAAGCGCATTTTCCGGATGTAATAAGCTTAGATCCGTATCATTGCCATCCTCAATTACGTCAATAAACAATAATACTTTCAATTGTTGTTTTGAACTTTCTTCAATAACCCTGCCTTCGAATTTAAAAACTATAGGCCAAGGTGCTTTTGCTTACTGTACATCAATAACCTCATTGACAATACCGGCATCTGTTGATAGTATAGGGATGAATATCTGCTACTATTGTCCAAACTTGCAATCAATAAAGGTTGACAGTAAAAATCCGGTTTACGATTCCAGAAACAATTGCAACGCAATTATTGAGACAGCCACAGACAGAATAGTACTGGGAATTGCAAATTCATCCATCCCAAAGACCGTCAAGTCTATTGACCGTTATGCATTCAAGACCTCTCTCATAGACGATGTATATATTCCTCGAAACGTAATACACATAGGTAACGGTGCATTCTCTTACTGTAAATCACTGACCTCAATCACTGTTGATCCACGTAACCCCGTATATGACTCCCGTGACAACTGCAATGCCATTATTGAGACCGCAACAAATACGCTGATAACAGGATGTATTCGAACCGATATTCCTCAAAGTGTGACCATTATAGGCAAGAACGCCTTTCATGGTTGTTCCACTCCGGTCCTTTTAGATCTACCAGCCGGCATTAAGAAGATAGATGACTGCGCTTTTACAGATTGTTATGATTTAAGATTCGTCATACTGCCTCCTTCTTTAGATTACATAGGAGACTATGCCTTTGCAAGTTGCAAACTTTTGAACTATCTGAGGATAAATGATATCAAGTCATGGGGAGAAGTTACATTTGGATACAACAATAATTTAAATGATGTAGTCTTTGATTCACCTCTCAAATCCATAGGACGGAGGGCTTTCGATCGTTGTAGATCATTAAAGAGTCTGGTACTTCCGGAAGGGTTGGATACAATTATGTCTAATGCGTTTGATGAATGTGATAAATTGGAATATGTCAGATTTCCTTCAACTCTGAAGTATATTGGAATAGGTGCTTTCTCCGACTGTACAGTACTTAACTCACCGATATTGCCAGAGGGGTTACTTGATTTATATTTTGGTTCTTTCGCGGGTTGTCACAGCATTACAGAATTGAATATTCCAAAGAGTGCAGAATCAAAAAGGTATAATTACGGTTCAGATCTGAGAAATTTGCGAGTGCTGAAACTCCCGTCACCTGATGCTCTTCGCAATCTTCGAATGCCTAATTGCTATAATCTTGAGAAGATTATCATTAAATAATAATTACCGGACAGTAATAAATTAAAAGAGAAACTGTTCCCTATATAACTAATTATACATATAAAAACCACATTATAATGTGGGTCTATTAATAACTAATTATTTTTTAAACAAATGAAAAAAGAAATTTTTGGAATTGCAGCAACGATGTTGTTTGTTGGAACAATGGCTATTACGTCATGTTCGGATGATTGTGTGTTTGGTTATGATGAGGAATGGGACGATTTAGTTCCGAGAACGAAACAGAACTTTCTAGATAAGCCTGAATATTATGATTGGGATTTACCAGATCAATGTATGCTTCAAGCTTATGCTCAATCAAAAGGTTATAACATATATACAATGACAGAGGATGATTATCATACAGTTGTTGCCAGTTATATGGATTGCGAAACATGGTCACAATCCATACAAAATTCGTATGTATCGGGAATTGCTTATGGCTATACTGATGATGAAATAAAAAGCCGGTTTAACTGTACAACTGTTATAACACTTTCCGAAGAACAATTAGATCCATCATCAATAAATTTTGAATCGAATGTTGTTGGTAGAAGAATGAAAGATGGTAAGCCTCATGTGGATTATATTACTGATTATAGGCCAGCTGGTAGATACGGACTTCTAAGAAATGAACACCCTGCAGAGTTTAAAATAAAAACAAATAATGACTGGGTCCCAGTAGTAGATTATTATAAAATATACAAATAAGTATTTATATATTAATATAGAAGTGTTATTAAACAATAAAATATTCATCATTATTTATTAATTGTTATTTTATTGTTTGATAACATTCTTAGAGGTGATAATAGGGGATGGTATTGTCTTTGCAAAAACTATTTTAATTAATAAACTATATGAGAAAGAATATTGACATAATTATAGCTGGAATTTTTTATTTTTCATTGTTAGTACCAAAAGATTATGTATGTGCTCAAACATCAAATTCTAATTCCATTAAACCTGATTCTGTTTTATTTCGTGTTCCTGAGCGAATGCTTGAGGACCCGATAAAAGATTCAGTCTGGGAGAAATACGTTGACAATGTCAAGAGTGGAGATACAATTACCGATTCTTATGCATTAAATAAAATCGCGAAAACTTCATCTTTTTATGGATATGCAGGCTCTTGGCTTGATAGTGTAATCGTCTATGAAAAAGACGGTGTTAAATACGAAATTGAAGATGAAAAGATAGGCTACTTGGCCGTTGCCCATTTGGTATCGGATTCCATGAAGGTTTGGGAGGTTCCCGATTCATTTGAGTATAAAGGTAAAATGTGCTACGTCCCTTTTATCAACGCATGTCCTGATATTGATGTCAATAGAAAAAAAATCAATGATGAAGCCCCGGGATTGTACAACGTAAATCTTACTAAGGTCGTTTTTCCATATTATATTGAAGAAATATCCGGCTTTTCTAATTTCTTGTCTTTAGAAGAGGTAATCTTTAAAGAACCGGAAGATGATAACCTTATAAGAGGCGAATCAGATTATATACAGATATACCCACAATCATTCTCAAACTGCCCCTCTTTAAAAAGGATTGTATTACCTGAAGGAGTTACTGACATTGGAGACTTTTGCCTCATGGATTGTGACAATCTGACGGAAGTCATACTGCCCAATAGTTTGAAATATATTGAAAATGACGTTTTGTCGC
>CAYOGG010000148.1:0-3513 GCA_964403455.1 uncultured Bacteroidaceae bacterium
CGGTCGGTCTGTTTAAAGCTGTCGCTAAGAACAAAGATTCTGTATCCCTTGAATAAATAATCAGTCAAGGTAGAGGATACCAAATCAAAGTTTTTATGGAAGACAGGCTGTATAGAAGTATCAAAAGTTAATGTCGCATCAGGCACTCCCATGGGCTTTGACCCGAACTCCACATTCTCAAATTCAAACAGTTTCTTGACAAATGATTCATAATCAACAATCTTAGGAGACGATTCAAGAGCTGACTTATCAAGATTTCTCATTCGGGTAGCAAGGCCCTCAGAGTCATTGACCTCATTATATATGGCAGAAACTTTGTCGCTTACCCAAATCAGGTCTTTTGCAATAATCACAGAATCATCCGGAAGAAAATCCAAAAGCGATACCGATTTGTTATCATTATTCTCCATTCTTGGAACGATGACAACGCCATCCTTCTTATCCATTGAAAGCTGTGACTCAACCTGAAACTGCCGGATGCTATCCACCTCATCACCGAAGAAGTCTATACGATAAGGATACTCAGATGAAAAAGAAAATACATCCAATATACTACCGCGCACTGCATACTGTCCCGGCTCATATACATAATCCACACGTTCAAATCCGGAGTCAAAAAGTCGTTGCTGCATATCATCCCTATCAACGGACTGTTTTGTCTCAAGTTTAATAGAATGATCCTCCAAATTCACTCTGGAGATAACCTTTTCGGCAAGTGCATCGGGTGAAGAAATCACCATAAGCGGTTTATTCTTACTTGAGAATACGGATAGAACGCTTAAAACCTCAGTTCTCAGGATCTCATTGGCAGCATCTTTCTGACCGTATTTTGCAGCCCTTTTGTATGCCGAAGGAAAGAATAGCACACCTTCTTCTCCAATAATCTGAACCAAATCATGATAGAAATAAGCTGCTTCTTCCTGATCATTAAGAATAAACAAGAAGCATTGTTTACTCTCATTATCCGACAATGTGCTGAAAAACAACGGAGCCGACGACGCATGAAGACCCTGCAAAAAAACGTGTTTAGCACTTTTTTCTGCAAGGATATGATAAAACGCCTTACTTACGGGAAGTCCGGCGTAATATTTCGCAATATCAGCTATCTCCATCAAAAAAACTTCATCGAACCTCCATACAGGAGAGTTCTAATTCAAAATGAAACGGAAAAATTCAAAAAGGTATCTTCAACATCAGGATTATATGTAACCTGCATACTTACAGGTAAGTCCTCTACATTCCAAAAAGACAATTCACGACTTATACCTAAAGATAAATTGTTCAGTACGAAATCCTCACTATCAGTATAATAAGTCGCTGAAAAAGGCAGAAATCCTATCTGAGCGAACATATCAAAACCTGCTATTGAAAAGTCATAATTCAACTCGCAGTAATGTGACCATTCACTATCGAAATCTATTGAACTCCATTTAAGAGTTAACGGAATATTCTCACCAAAATAATATTCTGCAGATATATCCAGAGCATGATTCTCATTAAACTTATCAAAATAGGTATTAGGAGTACCGTAATCAGTAGCAGACAAAGTAAAGTTTCCTAATGAAGCCGAAACAAAAGCATCTATTTCAGAATAATAATTCTCTACCAAACTTGCCGAACCCCAAAATCCGAAAGAGAGATCTATATTACTACCTGCATAGTTGACTGAAATCTCAGGCTGAACAGAGAGATCTGCCAACTTATAACCACGCCAAACATAGTTTGTCGTTACATCAGTTCCAAAGTCCATCGAGAATTCGTTTTCTTCCGCCTTCACGGTAACAGAGTATATAGAAAAAATCAACAAAACCGATACAATTAATTTCTTTATCATCTTAATAATTTGTTAGATATTATTTTGCAACAAAAGTACAAAAAACTATCTTTGCAGCCCGAAATATTAGGATAGATTCTTATGCTTTTTTACTGAAATGACCGAAAACGACAACCACAGTTCCTCTGTACCGCTCTACGGACAGGACTGCACTCAACGTGCTCCTGATATACCATCAGCCACTGCTGGTAAAAAAAATATAAGTAAGGATAAGACTTACATCATTGAGTTTGACCGAGTTTCCAAGTGGTTTGGCGACAAGCAGGTACTCGATAATGTGAGTCTTTTTATTAAAAAAGGCGAATTCGTAACCATTTTAGGTCCATCAGGCTGCGGCAAGACCACATTACTCAGACTACTCGCCGGATTCAATCAGGTATCCGAAGGAGGAATCAGAATGAATGGAAAAGATATCACTCAAGTTCCACCTCATCAGAGGCCGATGAATACCGTATTTCAAAAATACGCACTCTTTCCACATCTTAATGTCTATGAAAATGTTGCTTTCGGACTCAAGCTCAAAAAAATAAAAGAATCTGAGATTGACAAACAGGTTCGAAGAGTACTCAAAATAGTAGGAATGACCGATTATGAAGAGCGAGATGTCGATTCCTTGTCAGGAGGACAGCAACAGAGAGTTGCTATTGCACGTGCTATCATAAATCGTCCTCAAGTACTTCTATTGGATGAACCGTTAGCGGCACTCGACCTGAAAATGCGTAAAGATATGCAACTGGAGTTGAAACAGATGCATAAAGATTTAGGCATAACATTCATATATGTAACTCATGACCAGGAAGAAGCGCTGACACTCAGCGACACCATAGTGGTAATGAACAAAGGTAAAGTTCAACAGATAGGCAGACCTGTAGACATATATAACGAACCTGTAAACCCGTTTGTTGCTGATTTTATTGGAGATAGCAATATACTGAACGGAATCATGAAACAAGATCGTTTGGTTCAGTTCATGTATCATGAATTCGAATGTGTTGACGAGGGTTTTAAAAAAGACGAACATGTAGATGTAGTACTCCGACCTGAAGATATCTATATAATGGCAAGAAATAATTCAGCCATGATAAACGGTATAGTCCAGACTTGCATTTTCAAGGGAGTACACTATGAGATGACAGTAATCACGGATAGAGGTTACGAACTTATCATACAAGATTATAATCCTTTTGAAACAGGCCAGGAGGTAAGTCTGATCATCAAGCCTTCCGATATACACGTAATGCATAAAGAACGTGTAACCAACATATTTAAAGGTACGATAATCGATGAAACTCATGTCAATATATTAAACTGCACATTTGAGTGTAAGGTGAAAGAAGGTTATGTAAACGGTCAGGATGTCGAAGTAAGCGTTGATTTCGATCATATAGAACTTATGGACAACGTTGATGACGGAACCATATCAGGAATAGTATCATTCATACTTTATAAAGGTAACCACTACCATCTTACAATAACCACCGACGAGGGAGAAGATATCTTCGTTGACACTAATGACGTATGGGATGACGGTGACATGGTAGGAATTAAGATACCTCCCAAGTACATTAAGATTATCAGAAAAATATGACAATCTCAAAACTGGTGATGAAACGTAGTACATGGGCAATACCTTACGTTCTCTTTCTGGTTCTTTTTGTGGTACTGCCTCTAATATTGAT
>CAYOGG010000149.1:0-3492 GCA_964403455.1 uncultured Bacteroidaceae bacterium
TTCTTATCACAAGTAAAATATTATCCAAAGTCGACCTCCATACACATAGTTAACCTCCTGATTATTAATACTACTTTTGATAATATTATCTGATAATGTTCATGTTACTTTGCACAAGAGCCTTCTAATAGCGCTCTCAAAGTATCATGAAAAATAAAGAAATTCAATTTCTCATAGCTGACTGTATAGTGCAAATGCGCATGGATGGCTATGATGAGAAATGTATCGAGACGCATCAACGGCGATGGAAGAAAGGAATTGTCTCGTACATGGAAAAAACAGGAGCGACACAGTTCTCTCCTAAGATAGGAGAATTGTTCCTATCTGATGTTTTACCCGGATTGGCAGCTCCAACACAACGTGCCCATTGTAGAAGTATCCATCTGCTCGAGGAATTTATGCAGACAGGGATAGTGCGCCGAAAAATAGTAAAGCTTCACGAATTTCCTCTTAAAGGGGAGATCGGAAGTGTTGTGATTCAACATCTTAATTGTTTAAGAGAACTGCGCCGTTGTGAACTGACAATCTATAATCATAGACGTCTGTTAAGTTACTTTATTGAAGGACTCACTCAAAAGGGAATCAATAAAGTATGTGATATAACGGAGGAAGCCATAGTGGAGTTCGTTGACCACGCTCAGACATGCAAGAGTGAACATTTCTATGCTATACGTCAGTTTTGTTCTTTCCTTTATGAGAAGGGGCTAACATCCACAAATCTTAGTTATGTACTTGCGAGGAACAATTTTCCACAGCATGAGAAACTTCCCTCTGTTTACAATTCAGATGAAATAAAACTGGTTGAAGATTCCATTGAGCAATCCTCAGCAGTCGGTAAACGGGATTATGCCATCTTTCTTTTTGCCTCAAGGCTCGGACTAAGGGTGTCTGATATTGCAGCCTTAACCTGGGATAATATAGACTGGGACAATGGTAAGATAACTCTTTACCAATGCAAAACTAAGGTTCCAGTGGAATTACCACTTCTGAAGATAGTTGGTGAAGCGTTGGTGATTTATGCCCGAGACTCCCGTCCGAAATCCCATTTTAAGGAAGTCTTCCTATCGGCAAAAGCGCCATATCGTCCGATGACTCGCATAAGCCTGAATGGTGTAGTGACGAGAATAATGCAATCTTCCAGTATCGACACTTCCGGGCGTAGGTTTGGACCACACTCAATGCGCCACTCGCTTGCCAGCAATATGTTGCGTCAGGGCATTTCATTGCCAACCATTTCCAGTGTGTTAGGTCATGAAAGCACGCAAACTACGATGGAGTATTTACGAGTTGATGTTACAAACTTGCGTGAATGTGTTCTTGACGTTCCTTTGGTAGAAGAATCTTTTTACTCACAGAAAGGAGGTGTTTTTTATGATTAACTATAGCTTCAGGAGCATCTTCACTCCCTATTTTAAGAGCTTTGTGAAAATGAAAGCGACCATGGGGTTTAAAACATCGAAGATAGAGTATATTTTCAAAGAGCTCGATGATATCTATAGCAAGATACCTCTCCAATATCCAATCTTAACGAAAGAGCTGGTGAAAGTATGGCGCGAAAGCCGATTGAATGACAGCGAAAGAACACTTTATGACAAGTGGTCAATAATAAGCCAGTTCTCTCGTTATATGTGCCACTGTGGGTTTGTTTGCTATGTTCCTCCGATGCCCAGACAGAAAAACAGAATCTTTATCCCCAGAATTTTTACCCATGAAGAAATGCGTCGCTTCTTCGCTGCTTCAGACAGTCTTCGCTTGCAAAACGTCCAACCCAACTTATGTCTGTTTTCTATGCCTACTCTGTTCCGTTTACTTTATGCCACCGGTATGAGAATCAGTGAAGCGTTGAGTCTGAATAATGAGGACGTCAATTTTGAAAAGGGAGTGATACTTATTAAAAAAACCAAGAATCAGCGGCAACGCATTATTCCTATAACTTTTTCTTTGGAGGAGGTGCTACGTCAATATCTACAATACAGGAATAAAATGCCGGTCAAGGGTTTAAGAAAAAAGGAGACACCACTATTTATCTCCCATTCGGGAACCAGGATATCAAAGAACACGGCTTATGCGTGGTTCAGAAAAATACTCAAGCTGTGTAAAATCCCTTTCATTGGAGGAAATCATGGACCAAGAGTACATGATATCCGGCATACTTTTGCCGTACACACCCTTATGAAACAAGTAAAATCTGGTAAGGATATGTATTGTCTGCTTCCCATCCTCTCTGTTTTTATGGGACATAAGACTCTCTTGGGAACAGAATCTTATGTGCGCCTCACCAGTGAGATGTTCCCCGAACTAAACGTACAAATCGGAGCTATATCATCATATATCTTTCCCTCACTTGAAAAAATGATTAGAGAATATGAAGAATGATTTTGCAAAATGCCTGAGAGGATTCTTTACCGAATATCTCTCGGCCGAGTGCGGTGTTAGCCCAAATACTATGCGCTCATATGGGACAGCCTTTTCCTTCTATCTAGACTTTATGAAAGTTAAAAGAAAAGTTGAAGCTGAAAAGCTTACACTTGAGCACATAGACCGCAAAAACGTTCTTGATTATCTCGACTGGCTACAGGCTGATAAAGATAGTTCGGTCTCAACTAGAAATCAGAGGCTGGCAGCAATACACGCCTTCTGCCGATATATGCAGTATGAGGATATTGCACGTCTGCAGCAATGGCAGGAAATAATCGGAATAAAGATTAAAAAGGCAATCAAAAATACCATGAATTATCTGACACTAGATGCTGTCAAAGCTTTGTTAGAACAGATACCGCAAAACAATGTACGTGGTCGTAGAGATCTCGCAATGTTGTCTCTTCTTTATGAAACCGGAGCCAGAGTCCAAGAACTCATAGACCTCAGACCAGTGGATGTCTGCCTGACTAAACCTTGTTACGTAACCCTTTTTGGCAAGGGAAGTAAGAAAAGAATCGTCCCTGTTCAGGATGCCCAGGTTGTCATTCTTCGTAAATACATGGAAGAAAATTATCTTCTTGAACTTCGGATGAATCAGCGACCGCTCTTCCAGAATGGTCGCGGTGGAAAGTTGACAGGAGCAGGAATAACATATATTCTGAAAAACTATGCTATCATGGCAAGAAATGCTACAGAAAATCTTATCCCTGATAAAATCAGCCCACACTGCCTTCGCCACAGCAAAGCAATGCACCTGCTACAAGCAGGCCTGAATCTCGTTTACATCCGTGATATTCTTGGTCATGTATCTATCCAAACGACAGAAGTATATGCTCGTGCAGACTCCAAACAAAAACGCGAGGCTCTTGAGAAAACCTATGCCCCGATTCTTCCTCAAACAGAACTGTACAAGCCATCTTGGGAGGCTGATCCGGAACTGAAGATCTGGCTAAAAAGCCTCGGCCGTTAATATTATTATCCAAAGTTCTATCACAAAGTATTATTGATAACTCTTTGAAATTCAGTTATACCTAAATAGTAACTTTGGATAATATTTTACTTGTGATAAGA
>CAYOGG010000150.1:0-3472 GCA_964403455.1 uncultured Bacteroidaceae bacterium
TCACGTTTTCTTATAGAATCAACCTCTTGATAGAGTCAATCGAGAATATAGTAAGTAAAAAATGAATAAACTTTTAATCACACTATTTTCATTCCTTGCTATCGCTGTTGTTTCATGCAGTGATGACGATGAACCGAAAATGCCGACTAATGCTATCGCATTGAATATGATGATTGGAGATAGCGAAACAACCATTGGCGGCTCTGATGTTTTCATCAATGCTTCCAATAACTTCACATCGTATGATTGTGGAATTGCAGACCTCGGTAGAAAAGGAGGTTTCAATCAGAACCCAAATCTATCGCAGCTTGCCCAGGAGATTGCGGTTACGCCCGGCAATTTCTACCAGATTGTTCTTGCCAACAAGGTTCAGACAGTTGCCGGAGACCGGGCACTTCCTATCAACACCAACTACTACAACGTTTATGTTGATTCATGGATTTACGATAAGGACAAAGATATAGCCGGAGCAAAAATCAGCTATACTGAGTGTTTCCCCGAAGTCAAACAGCTTCCCGAATGGGACAGCCATTTCTCCGGGACCCATCAAAATGACGGGTACGGCAAGGAAAGAGCGACATTCACGTTCTCCAAAGGCTGCCATATTGACAAGAATGTAGATGCCTATTTCACAGATGGATATAATAACCTAACTGATGAACTCGAATTCGAGATAAAAGAAAATCAGATAGTGATAACTTATCCGTATTTAACCAGCCATCAGCCGGATGTCAGACTTTTGATCCGCTATGAGAGCGTGTATACACGTGTATTGTTGGACTTCGAATAATCCGATGCAGAATCATGAACCATCGATTCAAATTTCTTTCAATACTTGCTGCCTTAATATTGTTTACGGCTTGCACTACATCGAAGTCTACAGTTTCAACGAATGTCAACCTGTCACGATATGAGTATGCATCTATAATCAATAACGACACCTATCATATTCCGGCAGAGTTGATGGAGTACGAGATTCAGCTTTTTGATGCTGTGGAGAACTCACACTTAAAACTTGTAAGTGATGCCAGAATCTACGAGTTGACACCGTCACAACAGGAAAAACTTTTGTTAGTCAAGTATGGCGTAAACGTGAAGTACAAAATTGGATTTTTGCCCGCTGAATATCAGGGCTTTAAGAAAGGAGAATAAACAATGGGTAACGATTTAGAGACGAACGAAAGACTTCGGTCTGCTTTCTTTTTCCATTGTTTCAAAAAAACTCAATACAAAGATATTACTTTTCAGAAAAAAAGCCTATCTTTGCATAAAATTTAGTATAAACAAATCATGTCAAGCATACGCTGTACATTAGCACGTACCTTTAGAATCCGTGCATAGTCTATACTGAGAAAGGTTTTCTCAGTTTTCTTATAGCCCTCAAATCTTCTGAGGGCGGATTTTCTATTATTATTTATTAATCAGGATTTTGATGCAGATGCTATATCTGTGTCTATATTCATTTATAAGAAAACAAGTATGGACTTAAATAAAAAGCATTTATTATATCTTACTGTATTTTTCCTATTTCTAAGTTTGAATGCTTCGGGACAATCGAATAGCATTTCAGGAAGAGTACTTAATCAAAACACAAAAGAATCTGTTGAATACGCCAGTGTTGTTCTATTCAAGCAGGATTCCGTATTCCTAAACGGAACGACAGCTGATTCAATTGGAAGATTTGTATTTACAAACCTCACTTCCGATGATTACGTATTGTCGGTATCTTGTATGGGCTTTGAAGCTAAAAAAATCTTGTTACAAAACCTTTCAGAATCGGCAGAAATAGACGTGTTATTAAATGAAAGTGTATTGTCGCTTGGTGAGATTGTTATTTCAGCTTCATCCACAATCAATAAAATAAATCAGCGAATAGTTTTTCCGACAAAACTACAACTTAACCATTCGGCAAACGGAATGCAACTATTGAATACTATGATGCTTCCAGGATTGAACATTAACCCAATGACGAATACGATTTCATCCTTCGATGGCGGGAAAGTCATGTTGCAAATCAATGGAGTAAATGTTACTTCAGAAGAGATTCAGACTTTGCAACCATGTCAAATTAGGCGGGTTGAATATTTGGATTACGCAGGAATAAGATATGGAGCAGCATCTAAAATCGTTAATTTTATTGTTATAAGGGACGATAAGGGTGGTGTTATCGGAGTGGACTTGATGAACTCTTTGAATATTCTTGCGGGCGGCGATGTGCTTTTCGCCAAGTTTAACAAAGGGAAGTCGGAATATACATTAAATTACACAACCGCTTTTCAGAAATTCAATAGCAATAATCGGACACGTACCGGAAGCTATCAGTTTGAAAACTCAACTCCGATACAGAGAGATGAAATCGGAGATGGTGGAGATTATTCATATCAGATGCATGATGTTACTTTCGGATATAACTATCAACAAAGTGATTCGGTATTCTTCAATGCAAAGTTGAAGTATGCTTTGACAAATCATCCGCATAATGATTTCAAAAGTAATTTGATAGAAAATGGCATAAAGATAGGGCAGATATTTGATGGCGTTAGTCAGAAAATAAATACCCCTTCAATAGACCTATACTATGAGCGTGGTTTGAAGAATCAGCAAAAAGTCTATGCCAACATTGTTGGGAGTTATGCCAAAGTAGAAACAGGTCGTAATTATATAGAATACGACAATGCCAATACTCTTTTCAAAGAGCAGTTCGGTTTGTCATCTGATAAATATTCATTGATAGCAGAAGGTATTTACGAGAAGGGCTTTACTTATGGCAGTTTGAAATTTGGAGCAAAGCATATTCAATCGTTTACGAAACAAGAAGTTCAGCAAAATGGAGTTTTTAAGTCCGATTTGAATCAAATGGAAACTTCCGTTTTTTCAGAATGGAATCACAGTAAAGATAAATTCAGCTGTTCTCTTGGGTTAAAGGCTAATCGGGTACATTTTTCTAATATCTCAATTAATAAGAGTTATTATAACTTCTTGCCTAAAGCCATGTTGGGATATAGATTAAATGAAAATTCTTTTATTCGTTACGATGTGGAGATGAGCCAAACCAACCCGACTTTAGTTGAGTTGACTGACACGGAAATAAGGCTCGACCCTTATCTTGCCGAAAGAGGAAACTTGTTATTAAAGCCTTACAGCAATCTGAACAATAACCTTTTTTACGAACACAAAAAAGGCTTGTTTACATTCAATGCTAACCTACGACATCATTACAAGCATAATCCCATCATGGAATCAGTCAAAGAACAAGGTAATATTTTCCTGATAATACCCGAAAATATGAAGAGTTGGAACAAGTATAATGCAGAAATGAACCTAAAGGTGGGAATGATAAAAAACATACTGCAATTTTCGCTTACAGGTGGGTACAATCATTTCAACAGTCAAGGGAACAATTATTCTCATGAATACTCTAATTTCTATTATAGTGCGAATGTCTTGGCAATGTATAAGAAATGGATGTTTA
>CAYOGG010000151.1:0-3391 GCA_964403455.1 uncultured Bacteroidaceae bacterium
AACCCTTCCAAAAAGTGTCAACAAATCTCAGTTAAGGTCACGGGTGCTTACTTTTGAACGAGAAGAAACGCATAATCGTAGAAAAACTACAAAAATGTACTATATTATTTGTTCGTGGAGAAAAATAATATGTATTTTTGTAGTCTAGCTACAATAACAATATATAACGAAGCATCTATGATAAGAGATTTTTGGGTAAAGAACTATCTTTCCATTCGCGACAAGCAAGAATTGAGTTTCATAGCCAAAGGACCTTCATCAGAATTTGTCACGGAGGTTGCCGAAGGTGTGTTCTTGTATAAGTTAGGTATTCTATATGGTTCAAATGCTTCTGGTAAATCAAATATGCTGATTGCCCTAAATCAGGTGTTCCGTCTGTTGGTGATGCCCAAATCGGATGCAACGAATAGAATTGAAGGCAGCGTTCCTTTTATTCGCACCAAAAATGAACCAATTGAAATGCATGTATCATTTTATGCTAACGGCGTTAGATATGATTATGATGTATCATTCAGTGAGAAGTATATTTTGAGTGAGGTTCTGTATTATTACCCTGACAAATCAAAGTCTTTGTTCTATGAACGCCATTTTGTTGGTGAAAATTTACAAGCCGATATTAAGTTAGGTACAAGCTTGCAATTGCTTGCCGAAACTCAGGCCGGCATTCGTGAAAATACGTTGAATAATCATAGTGTGCTGTCTGTTTGTAGAAAAGCAGCCTTTAAAAAAGATATTGCTCTATTAAACGTCCTTCATAGTTGGATTATGAATAATTATCATGATGTGGATGGTGATTATAGTGATAACAAGAGTATTGTCGATATTCTAAAGGAAACTTATAGCAATGAGAAAAAGCGTAAGTTCTATAATATAATGCTGCAAAAGGCTGATTTGAATATTTTGGAATATAGACCTATCTTAGAAGATCGTATTTTGCCAAAAAAGTATCGTGAACGCATTCAAAAGGAAATTATTTCTGAAGATATGAAAGAAACTTTGCTTAAAACTACATATGAATCTATGGCATTTATAAATAGTTCAACTGATGGAAATTTTGAGATACCTCTAAAATGGCAATCTAAAGGAACAATAAAATACATTCAAATTTTAGATGCTCTATATGATATGATAACAGGTCCCCATGTATATTATCTGGACGAGTTGGGCGAGGATTTGCATAATGACTTGTTGTTCTATTATCTTAATGTGTTTGTCTTCAATTCTGAAAAATCGCAGTTGATTATTACCAGTCAGGAAACAACGCTTCTCTCTCAGGACCTAATCAACGAGAATAGAGGAGTAGTGTGGTTCGTGGAAAAGAATAGAGAGACTGCTTCGTCTGAATATTCCAGAGGTGATTCATTCGGATTACACAAGAATCTGTCTCTTTATAATTCTTATCGTATCGGACGGTTGGGAGCAAAACCGGAATTGGGTAGCATCTTTATAAATTTGGAGGATTGAAATGGGTAAACAACGTCAAACTGTACTTATTCTGGGCGAAGGACCGACAGAATTTTACTACTTCAAATCTTTGTGTGATGTGTACAAACACATGACAATCAAACCTGACTCCCCAAAACATACTAATATAAAGGAGCTTGAAGCTAAGATTAAAGAGGGTATAGGATTGGGTTACAGTCATATATTCTGTATCATAGATATGGACACGAAGGACGAGGAACCTGAGCGTACACAATATGAAAAATTAAAGAATAAATATGCTAGACCTATAAACATCCCAAAGAAAGGTATTGACTGCAAAGTCGAATTCTTCGAAACTCATCGCTGTACCGAATTGTTTTTCCGTTACTATTTCCGCTACACTTCACAAAAATACAAAGATCAAAATTCATTGATCAAAGATTTAAATAAATTCGTAGAATACCAGAAGACAATCGAGTTCTTTATCAAATGTAAGGGGCTACATAATTATTTTGAACGCAATGGAGGAAGCCTTAACACCGCAACGGTAAATGCCAATCACTCAATGGATGAAAAACTGACAAATGGCAGAGATCATACATATTCTGAACTTGGACGACTAATGAATATTTTAAAGGCTTTGTAAGCTCAAAAGTAACTAGATATATCTACTGTTTCGTAATTTCAAAATAGAAGTGCAAAAATAAACCGATCAAAGATAAACCGATTGGTACAAGATTATCCCAAAGGGCTTGTATTGCTCTCTTCATGGCTTGTTTTAAAGGGCTATCCGTATGAGCTTCGACAGCAATAGATACTATCTGTTTATTGAACGGATTAAATTTAAAGACGTTGGAAAAGATTGGGATATATGACTCCTAAAGAGAAATTTAAACAATTAACAAATTTGGATTACAATGCGGCCAGCATTATCCGCTTGAATTCAGCCACAGTTTAATATAAATGGCACGAAATATATTTATAGTATTGTTTGCTCTTTTTGCTCAATTGGTCAAATCTCAAGATATTGATGTAAAATCGCAAATTGGAGATGTGTTTAAGGCTGCTATACAGATAGAACCAAAAAATACTTGGGTAATGTCCTTTTCTGATGGTGAAATTACTGATTATGAGTTTGATGGTAATTATTCTCATGAAAGGGTATTTTACTCACATTCTGTAAAAGATTCAACCGGAAAGAAGGATCACAGAATAATTATAATCTGTGCTGATCCAATAAGATTCAGTTCATCGATATGTGAAATAGTAAAGAAGTACGATAATTCGTATGATTCAGTTTATTATCAGAATCAAATAAAAAAACAAGAAACGATTATTTATTGGAAGGACTTTTACAATAATAAATCTGACCGGCCAATATTTATAAACTGGAAATTTAAAAGCCATTTTAGGACAATAACAACTGTCTCACGTCCCATTTTCAGCAAGGATGCTAAATTGGCAATTATAAAAATAGGTGAGTTGGGGGTTAGAAAGAAAGGTCATATAATTTATATTCTTGAAAAGATTGATAATAAGTGGACTTTAAAAGACAGTATAAAGAGTATAAATTAAAAACGTGTGCTAGCAACATCAAAATTGGGCACCCCGCCTTGCAGCTTCGCCGCTAAGGCATGTTGTTTTCTGGGGTGATATGCAAATCGTTAATGACCTGCATGAAAAGAAACATGGTATGAGCATATTACTTCATCATTTGGAGGAGAAGGAATCTGTAATCAAAGAAAAGCAGTTGAAATCAGATGATTATTACTCTAAAATGGAAATATTGAGACTTAAAATAAGACAGATTCATGGAAAAGCCGGACGATAATAAAATAATGCACGACCGATTCCGCCGTCCGTTACCGGTAAGCATTGGAAACAATATGAAAATTTAATTACTAATAGTAAGTATTATGAACAAAGCATGTATTAACCTGCTAATAGTATTAGCAGTAATGAGTAG
>CAYOGG010000152.1:0-3390 GCA_964403455.1 uncultured Bacteroidaceae bacterium
TTATCTCGGTAGGTATATGTGCAGTGCTGGGTGTTTTCATAGCACTCTTCTCACCGAAGAAATATACCGTCTCTACCGTTATAGTACCGCAAATCAGCAGTAGCAGTAGCAGTTCATCGCTCAGCAGTCTGGCTTCACTTGCAGGATTCGACTTAGGCGGAGTCAAATCTACCGCCGAGCTATCTCCCATACTCTACCCGCAGATAGTCAATAGTGTCCCGTTCAAATTAGAGCTGATGAACACCCCTCTGCGTTTTGATGAGTGTGATACGGCGGTTTCACTGTTCAACTATTATACGGAGATAAAAAAACCCTCTGTAGTAGGTACGGTAAAGAAATATACCATAGGACTGCCTTTCCTGCTTTTAGATGTCATCCGAGGTGAAAAACCTGAGCCGGACTATTCCGGTAGCGGAGACGGCACACCCGTTCCCATGTCACTTACCAAGGATCAGGAAAAGATGAGCAAGTCGCTCGACGAGATGGTTTCTTTGGTGACTAACTCAAAGGAAGGTTACCTGACACTCACGGTCTCCGGTCCCGAAGCTTTAGCCACAGCTCAGCTTGCTCAGCGTGCCCAGCAGTTGCTGCAGCAGGAAATCATCAAGTTCAAGGTAGAGAAATCGCAGGCGGAATTAGACTTTGTCCAGGGTCGTTATGATGAAGTAAAACGTGAAACCGAAGCCCTCCAGGCCCAGGTAGCCCGTTTCACCGACCGCTCCAAAGACCTTATCAACACCTATTCCCAGTTGGAGCAGACCCGTATCCAAAACAAGTACAGCATCTCAAACAGCGTCTATCAGGAGCTGGCCAAGCAGCTGGAACAGGCCAAACTTCAAGTCAAAAAAGATACTCCCGCCTTTTCCGTGCTTAAGCCTGTAGTTATCCCCATCGAACGTTCCGCTCCAAAACGTGCACAGATATTAGCCATCTGGCTCTTCTTAGGCTGTGTGATAGGTGCAGGCATAGTCCTGCTCAAACAGAACCTTCCCGTATGGAAACAACGCTGGGCAGATACCAATACCTCTTCCCACTAAATAACATAACCCTTCCCATAAATAACGGGATAAAACATCTTCATTTCCAGTGCCTTGATAAATTGTAGATTGCATATAATTACTATACATTAATTTATATATCACACACTATGGAAGAAAAGACTAAGAACTCAAAAAATCAGAGCAGGCCTCAGAATGAGGTCGCAGGCGGTGGCGACATCAGAGAGCGTTTGACTAAATTCATCACCTACTCGGTCATTGCCGTCACTATTATTATTGCGATAGCGGCAATACTCATGTCATTGTTCGGAAAGATGGAATCGAACGGATTAGACTATGTGGCCAAGACACTAGTTCCGCTTTGGGCCACATGGATAGGTACCGTATTGGCGTTTTATTTCGGCAAGTCCAATTTCGATACTGCCACCAAATCGTACGAAACCATCATAAATAAACTCACATCGGAAGAGAGGCTCTCACAAACCTCAATCGCCGATATGATGATACCATTCAGTAAGATGGAGACAATGGATTATGAAGACTCCCGCAGCCTGACTATCCAACAGATATTGGACAATAAGCGATTCAAACCGTACAATCGTTACGCCTTCGTCGATGACAGTCAGGTCCTGAGATACATAATCCATAGAAACAACTTCGCCCAGTATATAGCCGATCACGTAGAGCAGGCACTGACATCCGGCCGTAACCCCAAGGATACCACATTCGGCGATTATATCGATGAATACGGTAAATCGGAGAACTCCTGTACAACATGGGTGGGAGAAGACGTTTATATCTCCATATCCGACAATCTTCTGTCTGCTGCCCGTCAAATCTCCTCCAAACGAAATGTACGAGACGTTTTCGTAACGCAAAACGGCAAAAGCGGTGAACCCGTTTTGGGTCTTATCACCGACGATGACATCTTGAAGGTTATGAAAGGGTAAGGACGTAAAATATCGGCTTTTGCCTAATCAATTACCGATAGTTGCAAGTTATGCAGTATGAACCCATACCCATATATAGTTTTTATTAAAAAAATATTTTGGTGCTAATGCTAGCCTATATTTTGTTAAATACTATAAAATAGTAGAATGCTGTATTATTAAATTATACTTTTGTACAATCTAATAAGGAACTAAATGGCTAAGAAATCATTATTTACGAAATCATCTGATGGCAGTATTTTCTTGAAGGGAAGTGGTAATTATTATCGTCAAAAGAAAATGCAATTCTTAGGTTCTGAGAATCCATATAACCAAATGTATCGTGATCAGGTGTTTAAGATCTTAAAGGGAAAACCTCAGGAAATAAAGAGGTTGTTCTCTTTATAATGGGTGCTACATTAACCTTGTTAGCCGGTCCTAATGGCGCCGGAAAATCTTTTTATACTTCTTTTTTTGTAGATAATGGCTACATATCGGTCACACCTATCAATATTGATGCTTTAGAGGAATATGTTGATGAGGAAAAACTTCCTTATGATACAATGAGATATGGCGTAAAGCTGAAAAGGGAAATTGATAGGGTATTCAATAAGTTATGTGATATTGCCATTGAAAAAAATGAGGATTTTTGTTTTGAGTGTAATTTGAGGGATGATCAATTGGGATGTGTCAATAAATTTCACCATGCCGGATATAATATTAATCTCATATATATCTGGTTAGATAGTATTGAATTGTCAAAAGAAAGAGTTTCAATCAGAGTTAATGAAGGTGGACAACCGGTCGGTATAGAGAGTATCAAGGAAAATTTTATTGAGGGAGCATCAAACTTGGATTTATCTTTGTCTAATGGAGATTGGAGTCGAGCCTATGTTATTGATAATAGTAGAAATGCCAGTGAAAATGGTAACACATTGATGCTTCTATTAGAAGCGGAGAAAGACAGATTGGTTAGAATTTCCAATGATTTTTGTTCTGAATCAAGAAAAAAGTATTTACCGCTTTTATGTAGTAAAATAAGAAACCAATTGAATCCGTAAATAATGCTTTACCAATATTGTGGTTTGGAGGAAAGAAGCGAGTGATGTAAAAGGCATCATTGAAGATGGCACATTAAATGAGTCTCAGAGCAAGGTCCTATTATTTATTTCTGAAAATGAAGGCGTTCTTGTGAGGGAAGGAGGTAGAAAATTCGGTACATGGATAATTAAACAACCACTTTGATTCGGTCAATTAAAGCGGGTCACCTGCTTTAGTAGGCTAAAAACAAGTAAGCTATGAATAAAGACATGAAAGATACATATCCCGTAACAGGGAGTGATACAGACCTAAATAGTGAATACTATGAGTGGGTTGGAGAATTTAAAGAAACGAAGATAATCAACAGATTACAAAACTTTACCAAGTTGGTAAAGAAATACAAGACACCACTGAAGTGGGGC
>CAYOGG010000153.1:0-3384 GCA_964403455.1 uncultured Bacteroidaceae bacterium
TTCTTCTATAAGCTGTTCTAATTTGCTCATTATTTTTCACCGCCCTTTTCAATCATTTTCTTTATCTGTTTATCAAAGTCAGAGTTTATTTTTTGATTCTTATTAAACTCATCATATTCTGCCTTGGCTTTTTCATCAGCTTGCTTTTTACTTATACTTCCTTTTCCTTCTAGAATATCATACTTTCTAAAAGCTAAAAATTCATTTATGCTAGTTGAAAACTCTTTCATCGTAAAGGTGTTTTCTCGTTCAATTAAATCTTCAATATAATCAAAGTAGCCAGTTACCGCTCGTTCTAGTTGTCTAATTTGCTTTTCTTCCAAGTAGTTTTTGCCTACTGTTACATCACTTTTTAAAATTCTGCCATCAGGTGCATTTTTCCATGTTGTTAGCCCCATATTTTCTTTCGTTCTATCTGCTGATACATCAATAATTTCTGCTGCTGTTTTGCCAGTAATCGCATAGTGAAATTTATTTTGCACCATAGCATAAAAATCGTGTGTTACTTCTGCATTTTTATCATAGTCAATACTACATTCCTGAAAAATATCTGTAATTTGTAGCCATATTCTTCGCTCACTTGCACGAATAGAACGAACACGCTCTAACAGTTCTTTAAAGTAATCTTTGCCAAAAGCTGTTTTGCCTTGCTTTAATCTATCATCATCCATTGCAAAGCCTTTGGTCATATATTCTTTTAAAACTGAGGTTGCCCATATTCTAAAGTTAGTAGCTTTTCGTGAATTAACACGATAACCAACAGATATAATTGCATCAAGGTTATAAAACTTTGTTGCCTTTGTTTGAGTTTTTCCGGCAATAGCACCATGCTCAGTGGTTGTTTCCAAAATGGAAATAACCACTTCTTCAATCAACTCGCCTTCTTCAAAAATATTTTTTAAATGTTTTGAAATAGCTGGTATACCCACATCAAAAAGCTCTGACATTGCTTTTTGTGTAAGCCAAATGCTTTCATCTTTTACTACTGCATTGATAGACACATCTTCTTCAGGTGTATTGTATATTAAGAAGTTAAGTTCATTATTCATTATTCCACCTCGATTTCTGCAATTATCTTAGCAATCTCGGTTCTTAAAATATCTTCTCTTGCTACAATTTGCTCAATCTCAGCATTTAACACCTTAATATCAATTTTTTCTCTTGTATCCTCTTGCTCCACATAGGTAGATACAGACAAGTTATAATCATTTTCTACAATTTCATCATAGCTTGCAAGATGGGAGAAATATGCTTTTTCTTCTCTGTTTGCAAATACATCAACAATGTGTGCAATGTTATCAGGAGTTAGCTTATTATTATTTGTAACCTTAATACATTCAGCACTTGCGTCAATAAACATGGTTTTGTTATCAAGCTTATTTTTCTTCATAACCATAATACAAGTTGCAATGCTTGTACCAAAGAAAAGGTTGCTAGGTAGTTGAATGATAGCATCTACATAGTTATTATCAACTAAGTATTTACGGATTTTCTGCTCTGCACCACCACGATACATAATACCAGGGAAACAAACAATAGCAGCCGTTCCATTACTTGCAAGCCAAGAAAGTGAGTGCATAATAAAGGCAAGGTCAGCTTTGCTCTTTGGTGCAAGAACACCAGCAGGTGAAAAACGAGGGTCATTTATAAGCAGTGGATTTTCATCTCCAGCCCATTTAATTGAATAAGGTGGATTTGACACAATAAGTTCAAAAGGCTCATCATCCCAGTGCATTGGTGTTGTAAGAGTATCCTCACAAGCTAGATTAAATTTATCAAAACCAATATCATGTAAAAACATATTGATACGGCAAAGGTTGTATGTTGTTATATTTATTTCTTGACCATAAAAGCCATTACGAATAGAGTTTTTGCCTAAAATTTTAACAGCTTGTAAAAGTAGTGAGCCAGAACCACAAGCAGGATCGTACACCTTGTTGAGTTCCGTTTTACCTACAATACCAAGACGAGTTAAAAGTTCTGATACATCAGATGGTGTAAAAAACTCTCCACCAGATTTACCAGCATTTGAGGCATACATTGTCATTAAATATTCATAGGCATCACCAAAGGCATCAATAGAATGGTCTTGCACGTTTCCAAGATTCATTTCACCAACACCATCAAGTAGCTTTACAAGTTTTTCATTTCTCTTAGCAACAGTAGCACCTAGTTTATTGCTATTTACATCAAAATCATCAAACAAGCCAGCAAAGTCATTTTCAGCCTCGCTACCTTTTGCAGAATTTTCTATATTTCTAAACACACGCTCTAGAGTTTCGTTTAAGTTTTCATCATTTGATGCTTTAGAGCGAACATTGCAAAATAGTTCACTAGGCAAGATAAAAAAGCCTTTTTCTTCAACAAGTCCGTCTTTTGCTTCTTTGGCATCACTATCAGACATTTTAGTAAAATCAAAATCAGTGTTGCCAGCCTCATGCTCACCACTATTTATATAAGAAGTAAGGTTTTCAGATATATAACGATAAAACATTGTGCCAAGCACATAGTTTTTAAAATCCCAACCATCAACAGCACCACGAAGTTCATCAGCAATTGCCCATATGGCTCTATGTAGTTCGTCACGCTCTTTTTCTTTTTTAGTATCAATCATTATTGTACCCTCCATTTTCTGATTCTGTTTTTTCTGGAATAAATTCCAAGATGTCATTTGGTGTACATTTCATTGCATAACAAATGCTCTCAATTTTGTCTAAAGCGATATAGCCACCATTTTTTATTTTAGAAATAATGTTTGCTGAGATCTCCGCTTGCTTCATCAATTCAGCGTTTGTTACATCTTTTTCAATCATTAATATTTGTAATTTCTTATAACTTACAGCCATAGTGCCACCTCCTACACAATAATATAAATTATATCATATTTCTGTGAAAAATTCTATAATTACAGTAAAATAATTATATTTCTATCCTCTGATTAACTTCAGGGGATATTTTTTTGAACTTTTTTTGAAATATACCCCCTCAAAAGCAACTCAAAATGTCCGTATAGTGAGAAATATAATTTTTATCTTCATTGAGGTTAAAAAATGGGCATATTTTTTCGCCTGTGACTTGAGAGGGATAATTAATCTTAAAATCATTCGCCTAAATTTAACTTTTATGTCCATAGGAATATGAGAGATGAAAAAAAGTTTTTATCAAGGCTTCGATTTGCTACTAATTCTTTTGACGGATGATTTGTAGAGGAAAACATTAAATTTATGCTCTCAGGAGGAGGTTAAAACAATGAATTATAACAACTTACCAAATTTCATGAAAGAAAGCGGATTGTTTTGTTTATGGAAATATGAACAGCGTGGTGATAGCAAGCCTTCCAAAGTTCCATATCAAGTAAATGGTATTAAGGCACAGCCTAATAAT
>CAYOGG010000154.1:0-3368 GCA_964403455.1 uncultured Bacteroidaceae bacterium
AAAGTGCAAAATTACTGAAAACATTCACAAGTCATCTATTCTATCTTATCAGTTTTGTGTATTTTTGTATTTCGAATTAATGACAAGACAGATGAAAAAAATTCTTAAGGTGGCTTTTTTCACCATTTGCATACTGTTTTTCCAAGCCACAACACTGTTATCGCAAGATTCCGGTTATTTCCTTCATACCGTAACAAAGGGACAAGGGTTATCGTCAATATCAATAATGTACGGCGTTTCCCAGGAATCGATTATAAAACTTAATCCCGGCAGCGAGCGTAATATCAAAGAAGGACAGTCTCTAAAGATTCCTCAACTGAGAAAAAGCAATCAAGATGGCATATTTCACACTATCAAACAGGGTGAAACTCTTTATAGGTTGTCCGTTGAGAATAGGGTTTCGATAAAGGATATATGCGATGCAAATCCCGGACTCAGTGCAACTAACTTCAAAACAGGTCAGGTAATAAGAATTCCCGCTCCTAATGACAATGAGCCTATGGAATCAACCCTTGACAATGCAGATTACAATATTCCGAATAATGCAGCGAAAAATGACAATGCATCAAAATCCGACAAGGAAAAATATAAGACTACGCACACTGTAGCAAATAGAGAAACCATATACAAGATTTGCAAGAAATACGGTATCACTCAAGATGAATTTCTTGATGCAAATCCGGAATATCGTTATAAAAAACTTCCTACCGGTGTAACTGTAAATATCCCTTTCACTGCTGCTGAGCAACAAGAACTGAATAAAAAGATTGAAGGGGCCGCAAAGAAGGTAGAAACTTTAGATGATGCCACTCTTTTTCAAATTAACCGCGAAGATGTTAAACATTATGAAAGCATAACAGCAGCGTTATTGCTTCCTTTTGAATTGGAAGATTCGACATCCAATGACAAGAAAAAGATGATTGAATTCTATCAGGGCGTTCTTCTAGCACTAAATAAGTTGAAAGATGAAGGTGTCTCTGTGAATCTCAAGGTAATAGATACCAAAGGAGAAAATAATTCCATCGCTCCAATAATGAATGGCAAAGATATGAAAGGCGTAGATATTATATTCGGCCCGAAGTATGACAAACAAATTACTGAAGCTTCGGAATATTCTAAGAAACATAATATTCCGTTGGTTCTTCCCATCAATTCAAATGCCGAAGATGTTTTCAATAATCCAAATATATTTCAACTGAACACTCCACAGTCATATTTCCAACAGGAGATATTTGACAATTTCCGTAAACAGTTTTCCAAACCGAGAGTTATTATTCTGGAATCGATCGGTTATAATAATAGTACCTTCATTAAAGGTATGAAACAGATTATGGATAATGAAAAGATTCCTTATATAACGCTATCGACCAATACTGATGCTCAACAAATTACCGACACCTTGAAAACAGGTTATCAGAATATCTTCATACTTAACACCTCAAACAGCGGTCCTTTGAAAGATATTATTCCTGTCCTACAACTGGTTGAGAGGATAAAAAAGCCTGAAATCAAGACTGTTTTATTCGGATATCCGGAATATCAGATATATGCTTCCGATCATCTGGATGAATTCTTTGAGATAGATACATATTTCTATTCATGGTTCTATACCAATAACACTCTTCCTGAAGCCATTAACTTCCAGAAAGACTTTCACAAGGCTTTCAGTAGACAGATGATGATAAGCTATCCGAATTTCGCTTCATACGGTTATGATATGGCATATTATTTTTTAAAGGGTATGTCACTATACGGTTCAAATTTCGATAAACATCTAAATGAACTGAATACAGATCCAGTGCAGATGGGCTTCAAGTTTGAAAGGGTTAACAACTGGGGTGGTTTCATAAACAAAAAGGTGTTCTTCATTCACCTCTCCAATGATTATACAATTAAAAAAATCGACTATGAATAATAGAAGCTTAAAAACTAGAAAAGGACTTCTATTAACTCTATTCTTGGTCGCATCTACGGTATTCGCACCTGTATATTCTCAGGTAGGTGAAGCACGTGATATGTTATCAATCGGTTTCAACGGTGGCTTAAACACCAGTTCCATTCAATTTAATCCTACTATTAAACAGCAACTAAACCCGGGTATTACCGGAGGTGTGACATTAAGATACAACTCTGAAAAATATTTTTGGATCATCTGTGCAGCACAAGTTGAATGTAATATTTCTCAGCGTGGCTGGAAAGAATTGATTGAAGACGGATCGGGGAATGAATACAGTCGCTTGATAAACTATGTTGAGGTACCCTTTATGGCGCACCTCGGATTCGGTAGAGAAATGCATGGAGTACAGGGATTTATGAACATTGGTCCTCAGATAGGTTTTTATCTCAATGACAGTGAGGCATACGGAGGAACTACTCCATGGGACATCACCGCTCGACCCAATGGCGTAACAGAACAATACGGAAAGACGATAGAGAATAAAATAGACTATGGCATTACCGGAGGACTTGGATTAGAATTGCGTACGGGATTAGGAGCTTTCGGTATTGAAGGCAGATATTATTTCGGCCTCTCGGATATTTTCGATAACTCAAAAGTCGATTATTTCGGCCGCTCGGCTAACAACGTTATTTCACTTAGAGTGCATTACCTGTTCACTCTTTGGAACAGATAATGTTAGAAGCTGTTTGAATTCTAAGAATTATATTATTAGTATATCTCGTTTATGCTATTAGAGATAAATATAAACAGATTCTTAATCTCTTAGTCTGAAAGATGAAGCTTGAAATATAATCTCGGCCTCGGCTCTCTGAACGGAAAAGAATGTCATTATAACCAATATCAAAGAGATAAATGGGAATGAAGCCCCCCACTTAGGCATAAAAGAAGCATCTCCCTTGAGTAGCAACACATAAGCTAAAAGAACCAAATAATAGCCTATCAACAAAAGGCCGATGAATATCAGCAGCCTCTTCTGCATAGCGAAATTTCGGAATCCGGAAAGAAGAAGTTCAAATAGAGAAATCAATAGGATAAAAATTACTATTATACCTAAGGCCCATAAAGCACTGCTACTGTCTCCCTCTATAAATTTTAATCGGAAATTTGTCAACAAAGCCGTTGCACCATCTTGATTTGAAAATTCTCCGATGGGCAAAAAAAGGCTGGCTGTCATCAAAACAGAGATGAATGCCAGCCATAACTGATGCAAATAAGTATCAATCTTCATAGCAACAATGACTCAATCTTAATTGAGCATTTTTTTACTGTCCAAGACTTTCTTTCTCCTTAGCTGGATTACGATAATAGAGCTTATCGTCAAGAAATTCTTGTGTTGCCATGAGAGTAGGTTTGGGAAGACGCTCATAATAACGTGAGATCTCAATCTGCTCTCTATTCTCAAATACCT